>JAYYEV010000054.1:0-5118 GCA_036159515.1 Bacteroidota bacterium
TAGATCAAATTTGAAATTGTATATACCACTTTGAGTTCATAAAATTGATGTAAATAATCTATAATGAGGTTTTTTAAATTAACAGTGTAGTTACATTAGTATTTTGTAGAGAATAGATTTACATAATTTAGTAGACTTAAATCCTTGAGTGAAAAGAATTAAAACAAGAGAAGATAGAAATAGAGCATTGGAAATTTTTTATGCTGGATTTATGGATTCGCTAGGAATTATGTGGGTGTTAAAAAGAAAAACAATTTTGGCCAAAAAAATGACAATTCGTATTCTTTTTCATGAAGGCCACGCTAAAGAGGGAGCCTATTTAACTGAGGATAGAAATGGCGCCCTTTTGTTTTATGAAACACAAGATAATCGATCAGACATATTCAATTCATTAAGAAAACTCTATTTAGTGTTAGTATATGCCGGGATAAGAAATGGGTTAAGATTAATAACGTATAGAAAAATGATTGCAAGTAAGAGACCTAAAGATGCATTAGTTGGTTTTTTAGTGGCTACAGATCAAAATATTCGAGGAAGTGAAGCTGCATTTGAAATTAAAAGAGAGATGTTTAATCTAGCAGATAAACTAAAAAAAACCATCTGTTTAGAAACATCCATTCCCAGAGTAAGAAAATTATATCAGCTAAGTGGATATGAAGAATATGCTTCTGTAAACCACCCTTATGAAGATTTAACTATTTGGTTTTTTAAACGAGAATTTAAAAATGGATAAACCGTTACAAAAAATATATTTCAAAAAAGAAAGTGATAGTTTTTATGAAGAATTAAAGATAGAGGTGAATACGTATTTTAAAGAAAATAATACGACGCCTTATGCTAACCAATTTATGTACATCAAAATAGTAGTGTTTTTTCTGATTTATATTCTTGCATATTTATCCATTTTCTTTTTTGGAGATCATTTTAATTATTTAATTTTTTGCTATTCATTTATAGGAGTATGGGGAGTGTTTTTAGGACTTAATGTAGGTCATGACGCAGCTCATAATGCCATTTTTAAAAAAAGAAAATACAACTACATATTATTGCACGTATTTGACTTACTAGGAACCAACTCGTTCAATTGGAAAAATCGACACGTTGGTGCTCATCATTTGTACCCTAATATTATGGATTATGACTCCGATATACAGCAATCCAACGTAGTTAAAATCTTTCCAAAGGACAAACATCAGTCATTTCATTTCATTCAATTTTTATACATGCCATTTTTATACATGATTTATATAATAAGATGGATTATCTACAGAGATTTTAAAGACATTTTTTCACCCAAAATTGGAGGATATCAAAATACAACGTATCCAATCAAAGAAATTATAAAAATGATCCTTTTTAAGGTTTTTTATTTGACATCATTGGTCATATTACCTTGGTATATTTTAGCTATTCCATTATATAATTGCGTACTATTATTTTTATTGTTAACTGTTTTTGCAAGCTTATGCATTACCATGGTATTGCTTAGCACACATGTAGGAGAAGATGCTTATTTTCCTGAACCTGATTCAAATGGAGAAATGCCACACAGTTGGTCACATCATCATTTAAAAACAGCGGGAGATTTTTCCACTAATAGTTTTATTATCACACATCTTTTTGGAGGGTTTAATCACCATGTAATTCACCACCTTTTTCAGCACATTTGTCATATTCATTATCCAGCATTAACTAAAATCTTAATTGACGTTTCGAAGAGACATGGATTGAAATATCGTTCAAAAAAGTATTTAACCACAGCTGTTTTATCTCATTTTAAATTGCTCTACAACAACAGAAAAGCGCTAAACTCCCAAGCGTAACTTTATTAATATGGATGCCGAAAAAAATATCATAAAGGATACGCTTAAATTTAGAAAGGAGAATAAAAAATTAAGTTGGCTTCATGCCATAATATCAATTGTACTTTTACTCTCATTTATAATTCTCACATTATACGTTCCTTTCTTATGGCTAAAATGGATTATGTCCATAGGAATAACTATTGCAATTACAAGATCATTTATTATATACCATGACTATGCACATGGTACTATTTTAAGAAAATCAAAATTGGCGAATATCATGTATTTTTTATATGGAATATATGTTCTTGCACCCTTAAATGTGTGGAAAAGAACGCATGATTACCATCACAGACATAATGGAAAATTTTTTAAATCTAGTATCGGAACCTATCCCCTATTTTCAAAAGCAAAATATTATTCATCTTCTAAAGCCGAAAGGTTTAATTATTTATTTGTAAGACATCCTTTAGTAATGCTATTGGGGTATATTTTCACTTTTTTGTATGGAATGTGTGTATATCCCTTCATTTCAAACCCAAAAAAACATTTTGACTCACTACTATCCCTAGTTTTCCACCTATTGTTTTTATACCTCACATACAGGTATTTTGGCCTAACAAATATGTTTTTGGTAGTGATTTTACCGCATTTTATATCTTCTGCTCTAGGAGCTTATCTGTTTTATGCACAACATAATTTCCCTGGGGCAAAATATAAAAACGATAAAGAATGGACCTATGAGTTTTCAGCACTAGAATCGTCTAGTTACATGAAAATGAATAAGTTTATGCAATGGGTTACTGGGAACATTGGATATCATCATATCCATCATTTAAATCCATCTATACCCTTTTACAGACTTCCAGAAGCCATGAAGGCAATCCCAGCTTTACAACATCCTAAAACTACATCTCTGTCTATAAGGGACATATGGAATTGCTTAAGATTAAAAGTGTGGAATGAAGAATTAAATAGTATGTCTACCCTTTAGACCTAATTCTAGCTGACATATTTCGCTAAAACTTCACGAAATATTCATTTTATAAAAGTTTGCTTACATTGTGAGAATAACATCTATTGAGGAGATGTACAAACTGATACTTATAACTTTTTTATTAGCTAGCGCTAGTCTTTTTGGGCAGTCCATCACTCACCCAACAAATAATCGTGCCTTTTTACAAAACGAAATAGCTGAAATTCATATTTCGATTAATACTTCGGATCTTACTACACTTCTCGGTGATAGCCTGTATACCGACCACCACTTCCCTGCCTCATTTTATTACTACTCCTCAACTTACCACGATAGCATTCAAAATGTAGGCTTTAGAGTGAGAGGTAACACGTCCAGAGGGGCAGATAAAAAATCGTTTAAAATTTCGTTTAATGAATATACACAGGGGGAAAAATTCAAGGGAATTGAAAAAATGAATTTAATAGGGCAACATAATGATCCTTCTCTTCTGAGATATTGGCTGAGTCTTAATATTCTCACCACAAATAATCTAATCAGCTCAAGATCTAGCTTCGTTAAGCTCTATATCAATGGAGAATACAAAGGCGTATACCTAAATGTGGAGCACATCGATGATGAATTTTTACAAAAGCGATTTGTGGGTAATGACCAAGGGAATTTATATAAATGTACATGGGGAGCAGATTTAAAATACCTTGGAAGCAACCAGTCATCCTATTATGGAGCTTACGAACTAAAAACCAATAAAGTGGCTAATGATTTCTCCAAATTAATTCAATTTTTAGACACCCTAAATCATGTAGATGACGAAGATTTCCCATGTTTTATAGAAAGAAATTTTGAAGTTGAATTATACCTTAAAACACTAGCTGCAGAAATGATCATTGGGCATTGGGACGGCTATGCATTTAATAAAAATAATTATTACTTGTATCGACAACCTTCAAATGGGAAGTTTATTTTTATAGAATACGATATGGATAATACATTTGGTATTGATTGGTTTGGTATCGATTGGGCCAATAGGGATTTCAACAGCTGGCATAACACCAATAGACCGCTTATAATGAGGTTACTTTCATATCCCTTTTACCATAATCAGCTGAATACCTACTTAGATCAAATTTTAACAGACTTACATTCATCTGATTGGTATAATGAGTTACAATTTAAAGTTACCTTATTGAGTAGTGCTGTGCAATCCGATACCTATTACTCCATGGATTATGGATTTCAATTTACGGATTTCTTATATGCTGTTAACCATAGTTTTGGTGCCCACGTCAAAAAAGGAGTAGCAGAATATCTAAATGAGCGAATAAATAGCGGATTTAACCAAATTCAAATTACTGGGAGCCATACACATCCGTGTATTGATAACATAAATAATGTAGTAGATCCCAACAGAAAGTTGATTAAAATAATAGACTTATTGGGAAGAGAAACTGAATTTATAGCTAATAAACCCTTAATATATATTTACAGTGATGGAACGGTAGAGAAAGTGTGTAAGGCTAGGCCATAAGCTTTCAAATATCAATCAATTTTAAATACTTAACATACGTTTTTATATACCTTATTTGTGGTATCTTAACAGATTAAAATTATCAAAAATTATATTTTTTATTTATCCTTTTTTGAATGCATTTAATGTATGTAAATGCGGATTGCCTTATTTCTTTGTAAAAAAAAGGAATGAAAAAGGTATTATGGCTTATTTGTGTTGTTATGGCTTATTTGTGCATGATCACACTCATATCCATGTAAGCAAACTCAGAATTTTGAGTCCTAAAAAAAACAAAGGAGTTATAATGTCTATTAAAGGATTAATTTTAGGAGTCCTAAGTGATTTTGTACTATTATGATTTTCGATTTAATAAAATGATTAAAAATTTAGTTTCTCTTATTTGTGTTTTATTGCTATTAACTGCATGTAAGCAAACTCAGCTAACTTCAAACTACAGTAGAAGATCGAATAAAATTTATACAAAATCTCCTTTAAATTTCAAGAATTTTGATGTGGAAACTAATGAAAAGATAGCTACAACATCAGAAAAATCGAGGTCAATAATAAAATCAGTAAAGAAACCATTTTGTTCTGTACAAAAAATCAACAAAGAAGAATTATTTGCAGAAGTTAACATCAAAGAAATTAAAGAGGTCTTTCTTCAAAATAGTCTACACCAAAAAGTTCTAAGAGTAGATAGCCTATTGAAATCAGAACATAGTAATAAATCCGATGCAGATGACATTACAAAGACATCAAAAAGAGCAAAAAAAATTAGTTTAGTTTCACTAGCCAATGCAATACTTTCCGGTATTTCATACCTAATT
>JAYYEV010000055.1:0-7191 GCA_036159515.1 Bacteroidota bacterium
TAATGTTTCTAAAGAATCTGTCCCAGATGAACCACTAGAAAGTCCCCACGTTGCCACTGCAGCACCATTTACGCTCACAGTAACCGAGGCTCCATTCCATCCATCTCCCCAAGAATCTTGCATGTCAATTACATAATGACATTGTGAAAAAGACACAATGTACATCAATGCAAATGACAAAATGAGTAATGATTTTTTCATATTTATGATTTAATTAATAATTGAATTGTTTACCCAAATTTAAATTTTTTAATGAATGTATCATTATGAATAGTAACTTTTTTTGATAATTAAAACAGGTAAAATTAATGTATAAACTACAATAAGTGAGTTTAAATTGTGTCAATCATTTTTGCTATTTTCGTTATGAATTATGGATATGAATTTTGATTTTACAAGTAGAAAAATATTGGTTGGTGGGGCCACTGACGGAATTGGATGGTCTAGTGCTAAATTGTTTGCAGCTAATGGAGCAGAGTTGATTCTATTAGGTAGGAATGACAAAAAACTAGAAAAAAGAGTGCAAGAATTATCGACTATTAGCTCAATAAAAACACATGTATTGAATGTTGATTATACAAAACCGGATGAGCTTGAGAATAGACTCACACAATTTTTAATTTCAAATAATTTAGATGTAGACATTGTGGTCAACAACACAGGCGGCCCTCCAGGTGGTAGATTAGATGCTGCATCCTCAAGTGAGCTTATTAATGCTTTTAATATGCATTTGATTTCTTATCATAAAATACTTGGAGTTGTTTCTAAAGGGATGAAAGAGAGGTCTTTTGGAAGAATTATAAATGTGATTTCCACGTCTGTTAAACAGCCACTAAATGGTCTTGGAGTATCAAATACCATCCGTGGTTCTGTAGCTAATTGGGCAAAAACATTAAGTAATGAACTTGGGGAATTTAATATAACGGTTAATAATGTATTGCCAGGAGCTACCAATACCGGTCGTTTAAATGAAATCATTAGAAATAAAGCAAAAAAACAAGAAGTTGATGAGCAATTTGTGAAGGAAAGCATGGCATCAGAAGTTCCAATGAAAAGAATTGCAGAACCAGAAGAAGTGGCTTATGCTATTTTATTTCTAGCATCTGAATATGCCAGTTACATCAACGGTATAAATTTACCTGTGGATGGAGGGAGAACAAAATCTTTATAATTTTAAGTAAGAAGTTTGAACCCTCTTCCGTGAACATTGATAATCTTTACGGATGGATCTTCTTTTAAATATTTTCTGAGTTTAGCAATATATACATCCATACTTCTACCGTTGAAGTAATTATCATCACCCCAAACTGCCTTCAATGCATGGTTTCTTTCTAGGATTTCATCTTGATTTTTACACAATAGTTTAAGAAGATCAGCCTCTTTTGTAGTCAAATGAACGGAGTTATCTCCTAATTTTAATAATTGCATTTTGGGATTAAACACAAACTTACCTATTTGCACATCATCATAGTAATTTTCATTTTTATTGGAAGTTCTTTTTAAAACAGCATTAATACGTGCAATGAGTTCTTCCATATTAAAAGGTTTTGTAATGTAATCATCTGCACCTATTTCAAATCCTTTTAATGTATCTTCCTTCATAGACTTTGCAGTAAGAAATATGATGGGAACATTCTTGTCTATTCCTCTAATATCTTCACCTGTAGAAAAACCATCTTTAATCGGCATCATTACATCAAGTATAACAATATCAAAATGATCATTTACAAACGCTTGGTAACCAGATTCGCCATTGTTTTCCCATTGGCAATGGAATCCTTTAGCAGTCAAATAATCAGTTGTAATGCCTCCAAGGTTTTGATCATCTTCAATCAATAATATTTTAGTTTCTTCTTTTTTCATGACTCAATAATTTTTGAGGATTTAAGATTTATTAAAAAGGTACTTCCGTTGCCTACTTTGCTTTCTACTTTTATTGTTCCCTGATGCAGTTCAATAATGGATTTAACATAGCTTAACCCCAAACCAAACCCCTTTACATTATGTATATTACCAGTTGGCACTCTGTATAATTTTTCAAATATCTTTTCTTGGTTACTCTTTGCAATTCCTATGCCATTATCTTTCATTCTAATTACAATCCCCCCAATTACATCTCTTGTGGAGATTATTACATGAGGTGTTTCTTCTGTATATTTAAGAGAGTTATCCAATAAATTATAAATCACATTGGTTATATGAAGTTTATCAGCTTCCACAATTTTATTTAATGCCATAAAGTCAGTATCAATACGACCATTTTGTTTTTCAAATGCAATTTCAATGGACTTAATGGCCTTGTTGATCATGTCCTCTAGATTGAAAACTTCTAATTTTATTTCCGGTGTTCCTTTGTCAGAAATGGTGTTTTCAAGTACGGTTTCTACTAGTTTTCCTAATCTTTCATTCTCATGATTTATGGTATTTAAAAATTTATTTTCCATCTCCGTATTTAAATTGATGTTTTTGTCTTTTAAAGCTTCGCATGCCAACCCTATCGTTGCTATGGGTGTTTTAAGTTCATGCGTCATATTGTTAATAAAATCAGTTCTTATCTGAGTGGTTTTTTTCTGATTGTGTATGACTCTAATACTGTAAATGAAGGTGCCAATTACGATGAAAATGAGTACTGTAGAAATGAGAATAACACTTGTAAAAGATTTGATGATGGATTTTTCAAAATCTAACACGTAAAGGGAAAATATTTTACTTTCATTGTAAATATCATCTTTTAAAAATTCATCAGAGAAAATGGTTGCATTCGCAATTAGTTCATTTTCTTTCTTTTTAAAATTAGAGAATAATATGATTCCGTTTGTATCTGTAATGGAGTAAAAAAAGTCAAGCCTTAGTTCATGACTATTAAAGACTTGAGTTATGATTTCTATGATTTCGTCATTTTCTAATAACTGATCAAGATCAAAATTTAATCCTAAAGATAAATGTCTATTGATGATATCAACGATTCTCTTTCTTTTGCTCATAAAATTCTGATCTTCCATTTCCCTGACCAGCCCTGTAATGCTGTCCATTAGAGATTCTTCACTGTATGGTGAGTTTTTGTATGCAGAAATGGGCTTGAAAGTGGGAAGGATTACACTGGAGGATTTTTCTAAGATCTGCGATTCTATTTTTTCAATAATTTCTTGATTACATAGTTTAATCACATTTTGAACGTTTATTTTTTTTTCTTCAAAATTATGAGTAGCCCAGTAGTACTGTATGATAATAAAGCCTAGTAATGATATTGAGCTAAGCAATATTATTGTCATTATGTAATTTTTTATTTCTTTCAAATGACAATTATAATTTTACAAGGGAATATTGCTGTGTTTCTTTTTGGGTAAATCCACTTTTTTATTTTCAGTCATTTTAAATGCCTTTATTAACTTTTCTCTTGTTTGGTGTGGGAAAATTACTTCATCAATATATCCTCTAGCAGCAGCGTTGTAAGGGTTGGCAAATAATTCAGCGTATTCTTTTTCCTTTTCTTCCCACTTTTTCTTAGGATTTTTTGCATTTGCAATTTCCTTCTTGAAAATAATTTCTGCTGCACCTTTGGCTCCCATAACAGCAATTTCAGCAGATGGCCAAGCGTAATTCATGTCGGCCCCAATATGTTTAGAATTCATTACATCATAGGCACCTCCATATGCCTTACGAGTTATAACTGTTATTCTGGGAACTGTAGCTTCACTAAATGCAAAAAGTAATTTGGCACCGTTACTAATTATGCCATTCCATTCCTGATCAGTTCCGGGTAGGAATCCAGGGACATCCTCAAGAACTAATAATGGGATATTAAAGGCATCACAAAATCGCACAAACCTGGCTCCTTTGACTGATGCATTTACATCTAAAACACCTGCCAACACTGCGGGCTGATTAGCTATAACTCCAATGGAGCGACCCGCCAATCTTGCAAATCCTACTACTATATTTTCTGCATAGTCCTGCTGAACTTCAAAAAAGCTATCTTCATCAATAAGGCTTGAAATTATTTCCTTAATATCATAGGGTTGATTAGGATTTTCAGGAATTATTTCGTCTAGTTCATATCTGTTCTCATTGCTAAACTCATACGATTTGTGATGTGCAGATTCTTCACAGTTTTGAGGAATGTAATCCAGTATTTTTTTGATATGATTTAAAGTGTCTAATTCATTTTCGCAAGCAAAATGAGTTACACCAGATTTAGTCATATGAGTTTCAGCACCACCAAGTTCTTCTGCAGTAACCTCCTCGTTTGTTACTGTTTTAACCACATTTGGACCCGTTACGAACATATAGGAAGTGTTCTTAGTCATGAAAATAAAATCGGTTAAGGCAGGTGAATATACTGCTCCACCAGCGCAAGGTCCTAATATGGCTGATAACTGAGGTACAACACCCGATGCTTTCGTGTTTCTGAAAAATATGTCTGCATATCCACCAAGTGAGACAACACCTTCTTGAATTCTAGCTCCCCCAGAATCATTTAGTCCGATTATGGGAGCCCCATTTTTCATAGCTAAATCCATGATGTTGCAAATTTTTTGAGCATGTGCTTCTGCCAGTGAACCCCCAAGTACGGTAAAATCTTGTGAGTAAACGTAAACGAGTCTATTGTTTATAGTTCCGTAACCAGTAATTACACCGTCTCCTAAATATTTTGTTTTGTCCAGTCCAAAATTTGTTGATCTGTGTGTGACTAATCCTCCGATTTCTTCAAAACTGCTTTCATCTAGTAGAACCTCAATTCTTTCTCTAGCAGTAAGTTTCCCCTTTTTGTGTTGCGCTTCAATTCTTTTATCACCACCACCTTCTTTTGAAGCATTTATTTTAGCCGAAAGATCTGTTAATTTATCGTTCATATTTAATTCATTAAATCCTCAATTTCCTCTGCTTCAAGAGGTATGTTTTTCATCAGGTTAAACGGTTCTCCACTGGCTTGAACCACCACATCATCTTCTAGTCTAATGCCTAAGTTTTCTTCTGGAATATAAATACCAGGTTCTACAGTAAACACCATATCTTTTTCAATGGGATTAATCCATGACCCTAAATCATGGGTGTCTAGTCCAATGTAGTGTGAAGTTCCATGCATAAAGTATTTTTTGTATGCTGGCCAATTTGGGTCTTGATTTTTTATATCATCTAATGAAATTAATTTTAGGTTGACCAATTGTTCTTCCATCAACTTACCAACCTGTTTGTGATATTCATTCAATAGTGTTCCAGGAACTAAAAGTTTAGTAGCTTCTTTTTTCACATTTAAAACAGCATTATAAACTTCTTTTTGCCTTTTAGTAAAAGTTCCGTTTACCGGAACGCACCTAGTTAAATCGGATGAGTAATTAGCATATTCAGCTCCAAAGTCCATTAAAATCACATCACCATCTTTGCATTTTTTATTGTTTTCGATGTAATGAAGAACACATGCAGCATTTCCAGAACCTATTATTGGCGTGTAGGCAAAACCTTTTGATCGGTTATTTAAAAATTCATGCATTAGTTCGGCCTCTATTTCATACTCCATTACCCCGGGTTTGATGAAATTTAAAATTCTTCTGAATCCCTTCTCTGTAATATCGCATGCTTGTTGCATTAATGAAATTTCTATGGGATCTTTTACAGACCTAATTTGATGCATTATGGGAGCGGATCTTTTAATGGTATGTTGTGGAAAATCTTTTTTAAATTTTTCTACAAATCGATCTTCTCTAGTCTGCATTACATTATTTGTCCTTAAGTGCTCATTAGAGTTTAAGTAAACTTGATTGCTTTCAATAACTAGTTGCCTAAGAATGGATTCGAATTGATCTAACCAGTAAACAGTCTTGATTCCTGAAGTTTCAAATGCTTTTTCTTTTGTTAGCTTTTCACCCTCCCATACTGCAATTTGTTCATTGGTTTCTTTTAAAAACAGAATTTCTCGGTGAGATTCGTTGGTGCAGTCTGGAAAAATCACTAAAATGCTTTCTTCTTGATCTACACCGCAAAGGTGAAAAATATCACGATGTTGTGTAAATGGGAGTGTACTGTCAGCTCCTGTATTGTATATGTCATTAGAATTAAAGACAGCAAGACTGTTCTTATCCAAGTGTTTGATAAACCGTTTCCGATTATTTATGAATAATTTTTTATCTATTTGGTGGTACTTCATGATAATTTAAAAGGATAAAATTAACATATTTACCATTAATGGAATTTTTCAAGATGTTTATATGTTAAATCCATTTCATTTTTCAATAAACAACTGAAAGCAATGACAATTACATGACAAATATTACATGCTTTTAAGTGCATTTTTGTTTTGTATTGAAATCAATCAGTATAATAGCGTTTACTCATCGACAACTTAGCTTTGATGAAATTGGTTTATTTCACTTAGATGATGACAAGCGTTTTGCCACGCTTTCACGAATAAAACAATATATATCCTGTGACGAACTGATGTATTTGTCTACTTGTAACAGAGTAGAATTTATTATTTCATCTTCATCCTTAATAAGTCAAAACGATGCTTTACGTTTGATACAGTGTTTTAATCTTTCTGTAGACTCCAGTAAAGAAGAAAACATAAAACAAAGAGTGGAGATATTCCATCAACATCAAGCCGTAGAGCATTTATTTTCAGTAGCTTCTTCATTAGATTCTTTAGTGGTTGGTGAACGAGAAATAATTACCCAAGTTAGAAAAGCATATGAAGAATGTAGAAATCATGGGCTTTCAGGAGATGTTATAAGGGTATTAGTCCAAATGACTATTCAAACTGCAAAAAAAGTCTACACTGAAAGTGCAATTGCTACAAGACCAGTATCTATTGTTTCATTAGCTTACCTGGAATTAAAAAAGTATTTATCAGCCCCCAAAAACATCGTGGTTATTGGTGCAGGAAAAACCATATCCTCTATGATGAAATTCGTTTCTAAAAACAGCAATCATCATTACACCATTTACAATAGAACAAAAGAAAATGCAGAAATTATCTCTAATCAAATGGGGTTATATGCTGAGGTGAATTCGCTGACAGACTTATACCATCACCGTACGAAAATTGATATTATCATTACTTGTACTGGGTCCCAGTCTGTTGTTCTTACGGAAGAAGTTTACAAGATGTTGAATCCATCGAATCAAAAAATTATCATTGTGGATTTGGCTGTGCCAAACGATTGTGCTGAATCACTTCAAGATTTTAATGAAGTT
>JAYYEV010000056.1:0-14800 GCA_036159515.1 Bacteroidota bacterium
TTTAGCAGTAAGAGATGCAGCTAGAGATTTTGCTATTAATGAATGTAAACCTGGTGTCATTGAAAGAGATAGCACACAAACAGTAGCCTATGATCAATTAAAACAATTAGGTGAACTTGGATTTATGGGAATGATGGTAGACCCAAAATATGGCGGAAGCGGGATGGATACCTTAAGCTATGTACTTGCCATTGAAGAAATTTCTAAAATTGATGCCTCAATCTCAGTGGCCATGTCAGTTAATAACAGTTTGGTATGTTGGGGATTGGAACAATTTGCTAACGAAGAACAAAAGCAGAAGTATTTAGTTCCATTAGCTAAAGGAGAAAAAATAGGAGCCTTTTGTCTTTCTGAGCCTGAAGCAGGTTCAGATGCAACATCTCAACGAACTACGGCTATAGACAAAGGAGATCATTATCTTTTGAATGGCACAAAAAACTGGATTACCAATGGAAGTACTGCGTCAACTTATTTGGTAATTGCCCAAACAGACGTAGAAAAAGGTCACAGGGGTATAAATGCATTTATTGTGGAGAAAGGTTGGGATGGATTTGAAATAAGCGCAAAGGAAGATAAGTTAGGAATAAGAGGAAGCGATACTCATACTTTAGTTTTTACAGATGTTAAAGTACCTAAAGAAAACAGAATAGGAGAAGATGGATTTGGATTTAAATTTGCCATGAAAACATTATCGGGTGGTAGAATAGGGATAGCTGCTCAAGCTTTGGGAATTGCTGCAGGTGCTTATGAATTGGCTTTAAGCTATTCAAAAGAAAGAACCACATTTGGAAAACCCATTTCAAATCATCAAGCCATACAGTTCAAACTAGCTGATATGTTTTTGGAAATTGAAAACGCAAGGAATTTAGTATACAAGTCAGCATGGCATAAAGACCAGGGAATGGATTATGCTTTATCGGGCTCAATGGCAAAATTGCATGCTTCAGAAGTAGCCATGAGAACAACGGTGGAAGCAGTACAAATTCACGGTGGATATGGTTATGTCAAAGAATATCATGTGGAGCGTTTGATGCGAGACGCTAAGATTACACAAATTTATGAGGGTACTTCCGAAATACAACGAATAGTTATAGCAAGAAGTATTTTAAAAGAATAAGTATTATAATTTATTCAAAAAAAAGGGGATTATTATCTAACCCCCTTTTTATTTTCTTTTACAATGAGTTACTTGCTTGAAGTTATTTGAAAACTCCAATTCCTGTCGGACTACCTATTCTGTCCATTGCACATCTAAATCCAATGGTTGATAATGATCTATCCTCTTCTAGGAATCTTCTAGTTCCTGGATTTAGGTAATATGCTCTATCTTTCCAAGAAGCACCTTTGAACACTCTTGACTTATCCGAAATTAATGTAGTAGGTGCACCTGCTATGGAACCTAAGGACTTTTCTGGACCTCTTTGATACATAGCAAAGTCCTCGTTCTTGGTCCCTGCGTTGAATTCATTAATGATAGGCTCATTGAAGTCTGGATCACCAGGATGCCATTTAGAAGATTTCAAATCTCCGTCTAGATAATCAATGTTGTCAGCTATCCTGTAATTACTTCTTTTCATATTTTCCTCTGCAGTTACATTTCTCATCTTCACATTCCCAGGAGTATTTACAATGTAATTAGCCAATCCAACTCTAAGCATTGGGCTTATTTGAATAGAATAACCAGCAAGACTAACATCTTGTTCTACTTGCATTTCAAAATCTTCAAAAACATTATCAAAAATCTCCTGAATTTTGACTGATGCTTCGATGATTTGCTTGTCTTCTAAAAGTTTTTTTGCATCCTTAACATATTGGTCAACTGTATTTAATAATTCAGTTTCTACAGAATCCAACATGTTTTTAGGTGAATATCCATACTTTCTTTCTGCTTTACCCTGTCTTTCTGCTCTAAATTCAATTAAATATTGCTCTATACCATAAATATCGTAGATGGTTGCATCATATTTTTCATCAATAGAACCAGATGCATTAAGAGTTTTTGTTTTAAATACATTTCCTCTGTAAGGTCTAAACTCGTCCACATCTTCTGAACTAAGAGGTCTGTATACGTCACTCACCCATTCACTGACGTTTCCTGCCATGTTATATAGACCATAATCATTTGGCCAGTAAGAATATATTGGAGCTGTGATGTCTGCGTTATCATTTAAATGACCTGCTACACCCATATAATCTCCTCTTCCTCTAACAAAGTTCGCAAGCATGTCTCCCTGGAAATTTTCCTGAGGATTTCTTACCCAATGTCCATCCCATGGGTAAAGTCTTTTCTCAATAATTCTTTCATCAATGGTATTGCCAATTAAGCCATATGCAGCAAATTCCCATTCCGCTTCAGTTGGAAGCCTATATCTTGGTAATAAGATCCCGTCAGACATCTTAACTGTTCTGGTTGCCATATCTCTTGGCTTAAATTTTCCAGTGGTAGGGTCATATCCCCCTTTTGAAGGATCTAAATCTGCTATTTGTCCTTGAGGATTTAAACCTTGTTCGTACTGTCCAGCAAAATAAGCATCAGTTGTAAAAGGTTCGTTTTGCTGGTTGGGGTTCATTAGTAAAATACCTTCTCTAATTAGAATATATTCATTTACTCTGTCCGTTCTCCAAGCAGCAAAATCATTGGCTTGATTCCAAGAAACACCAACAACTGGATAATCTCTGTAAGCAGGGTGTCTTAAATAATATTCTACATATTTCTCATTAAAACCTAGTTTCTCTCTCCAACATAGAGTATCAGGAAGAGCCTTTTTATAAATCATTGGGAAATCGATGTAAGTTCTTCCAACCCAATACAAGTATTCGCACCAATGAAAGTTTGAAATTTCTGTTTCGTCCATGTAAAAAGAAGAAACGGTAACTCTTCTTGGGACATTGTGATTTTCATATGTTACGTCTTGCTCAATCCTGCCCATGGTGAATGTTCCTCCTTCAACAAGGATTAGACCTGGACCTGTTTCTTGCTCTGCATAAGGTACTTTTTGAAAACCTCCATTTTTTGGGTTATTGTAATCCCATCCAGTAATACTTGAGGTTTCGTATTCAGTACAACTTGTAATTAAAGCAGTAACAAAAACCCCGATTATGTAAATACTCTTCTTCATCTATAAATTATTTAGTGTCGCTCTAAACGAAAATATTTATCGTTAAGTTACAAATTTAGGTAATTTTTTAGAAAGAAGGGCAACTTATTGCCCTGTAAGTTCTCTTTTTAGGTTGACAATCAAAATTAATTTGTAATGATAGTTCGTGTGAACCCGATGTTGCCATTGATAAATCAGAGATCGTCACATCATAACTGTAACCTACTTTTACTAAACCAACTTCAACACCCAACAGAATAATAAAAGCATCTTGATCTCTATACCAAATTCCACCTACGTAAGGGCCTTTTTGAACATACAAACCCATGTTTAATTGTTGGGCACTTCCCTGCATTCTGTATAAGATGTTTGGTGAAATAATAGTTTCTGTTTCTCTGTACACAGTGCCATTTCCAGACAAAGGAATATGAAAACCCATATGACCTGTTAATTTTCTAGGTAAAGGGCTAGTTTCGTTTGTTAATAATGATTCATTGGGTTCAGTTAGATGATGGGCTGCAAATCCAAAATAAAATTGTTCACTAAAACCTAGAAAACCAGCAGATAAGTCTAAACCTGATTTGGTGCCGCCTCTAGGTAAATTTCCTGTTTGATACACAAAACCTCTGATAGGATCAATCATATCTCCAAAAGTAAGTTGATTCCAGTCCAATTTTTTCTGCCAAAATGTAGCTTCAAAACCCAACCTGACTGAGAATTTTCTGGATAACTTCATTTGGTAAGAGTATACCCCACTAATTCTATTGTTTTGAAGAGAATTTGCCATTCGATCATTTACAACCATTAAGCCAAGTCCTCCGTGTAGTCCATCCACATGTTGGTCATAAGTAAAGGCATTGGTGATAAATGTAGCTGGAACACCTGGCCACTGATTTCTATGATTCAATGTAAGTCTTGGACACATATGCGTGCCTGCAAAAGCAGGGTTTAAAAAAATGGGGCTCGCGTAAAACTGAGTAAATTCTGCGTCTTGAGAATAGGTATTGCTAATGGAAAGGCATACCAAACTAGAAAGGATAGCATACGATGTAAATGATTTTCTGAGTATTTTACTTATGATTTTTCCCATTAAGCTTCAATTATATGAAAAATCAATTATTGTAACTTAATCATTTTTGAAGTATTACAATAATCATTATAATTTTGAGTTCTAAAGATAATCATTGTTGATGAGAAGGAGTGTAGCCGTTATTATTATTTTATTTTGGATTAACACAGGTTTTTCCCAGCAAATCATCAATTTCAGTTCAGTTGTACATTACCAAAAATACGCTGATAATCTTAACTCTGATTTCCAATTTTACCCAGAAAAGGGGTTTAAGGACCCTTCAACAAAGCAGATGTATTTTCAAAGTGAATTCGATTTTGGATCTTATGAAATCCTAAGTTTTGAATTTAAAGAAGAACCAGTTGAAGTAAACTCAAAAACCTACAATTCATTTGATTATGATGAGAACTATCAGATTAGTTTTATCAATCAAGAAGAAAACAATAAAATTAAAAAGACTCAACTATTACTTTCTTGCATAAGAACTGTTGATGGAAAAAATTACCGGGTAACACAATTTAACGCATCAGTAAAAAAAACTCAACCTACTCAAAGAAGTAAAAAATCATCTGAATTCGCTTCCCAATCTATTTTATCTAACGGATGGAATTGGTTTAAACTAGGTATTTACCATAGTGGATTGTACAAGATCGATTATTCTTATTTAATAAATCATGGCATCATTAATGGACCCACACCATCATCACAACTTCATTTGTTCTCAAACAATCAAGGTTTGTTAAACACAGAAAATGGAACTTATAGACCTGATGATTTAATTCAACAAACCTTGCATATTGTGGATGGTAATGATGGTAGTTTTTCGTCTGGCGATTATATCCTTTTTTATCATCATGGTAGTGATAGGATAGAGAAGGTTAACAGTAAGTTCAGACACATTAATCATCTTTATTCAGATAGTTCGTACTGCTTTTTTGGAATTGGTACAGGTGCTACAAACGTAATCGATAGTGTTAATAATCTAAACCAAAATTACAACCATGAAATAAATGAATTTTGGGATTTTGAATACATTAATGAAGATAAATTAAATCTGTTAAAGTCGGGTGCTATTTGGCTAGGGGATGTTTATGATTTAACAAACCAATATACATATGATTTCCCTTTTAGCAACTTAAGCGACTCTTCCTTCTTGAAGCTTAGAGTTGTCAGCAAATCTTCGTCTACTCCTGCCTCCTTTAATTTGTCTTTATTTGGACAAAATAGAACGATTACTATTAATGGATCAGGTAGTTCTTATTTATCCGATGCAGGAAGAGCAGCAGTAGTTGAGTATCCATTCGTAAACAATGTAAATTCCAATTATCAAATTGATTTAACATATAATAATAATGGTTCGCCCTCAGCAAAAGGGTACTTAGATTACATTGAAGTCAATTGTAAAAGACAGCTTATTGTAGATAATTCTTCTTTCGACTTTAAGCTATCTAGTATAAATTCAGTTTGGTCTAAAATTAATCTTCAAAATAGCAATTCTGTACAAATGATTTGGGATATAACCACGCTAAATAATGTGAAAAACCTAGTTTTTGAGAGAGTTGGAAATAATTTATTTTTTAAAGATGAGATAGACAGTTTAAAAAATTATATAGCCATATCGGGGAATTCGTTCCCATATCCAACATTTGTAAAAAGGGTAGAAAGTCAAAATTTACATGGTTTATCTTCAGTAGATGTGATCATAATAACTAACAGTAAATTTTCTCAATCTGCTTCCATGTTGAAAACATTTCATGAACAAGAAGGCCTTTCTGTTCACGTAGTTACAGATCAACAGATATACAATGAATTTTCCTCTGGGATGAGAGATGCTACGGCACTAAAACAATTTTTAAGAATGTTCTATGTTAGAGGTTCTGGTATTCCCAATCAGATTCCTAAATATTGTGTATTGCTTGGTGACGGAACGTATGATAATAGAAATATTTTAGATCACGGAAATAACTTATTACCTGTTTTTGAGTCTCAGGAATCTCTTTCAAAGGTAAATACTTTTGCCACCGATGATTTCTTTGCCATATTATCGGATGGAGCATCTATGCGTAACACAGACTTGTTGAATATTGCTATAGGAAGATTAAGTGTGTCTACAGAACAAGAGGCCATGGATGTGGTTCAAAAAATAATTGAATATCAAACCATTGATACTTTGGATTTATCCCCTGATTGCGACATCAACCCAAGCAATGGAATTTTGGGTGATTGGAGAAACAAAGTAATTCTAGTTAGTGATGATGAAGATCAAAATGCCTATTTCAATGATATTGAAATTATGGCCTCCAAAATTGAGCAAACAAAACCTACTCAAAATATCATCAAAATTCATGCGGATGCCTATGCTCAACAGCCATCTGCAGTTGGTGAAAGAATTCCTGATGCTGAACTGGCCATAAATCAGCGAGTAAATGATGGTGCTCTTTTGGTTAATTACATTGGCCATGGAGGCGAAACTGGATGGGCGCATGAGCAAATACTGAAAGTGCCTACTATTCAAAATTGGTCTAATATATCAAATATGCCAGTGTTTATGACTGCAACTTGTGAATTTGGCAGGTTTGATGATCATGATCGGGTTTCTGCAGGTGAATATGTGTTGTTAAATCCAAATGGTGGAGGTGTGGGACTATATACTACAACAAGATTGGTGTATGCTACACCAAATGAGTGGTTGAATAGGTATTTCTATGACACTGTGTTTGACTTGGTAAATTACAAAGCTCAACGTTTAGGAGATATTTACAAAGGCACTAAAAATAAGTTTGCTTTAAATAGTGCGGATCAGAATTATAGAAAATTTGCACTACTAGGAGATCCTGCTCTAAAGTTAGCTCTGCCTGAAATTCATGTCATTTTAGACTCCACTAGCACAGATACCATACGTGCATTAGATGAGTTAGTTATTTATGGACATATAGAAGATGAAAATTATCTTCCATACTCTAATTTCAATGGGATTGTAAATATTTCATTATTTGATAAAAAAACTTCCTTTTCTACTCTCGGCACAAACTCTGGATCATCTGCTTCACCTTTTCAAATGTGGAAAAGTCTGATTTATAAGGGAAAGTCTACAGTATCAAATGGTCAATTTATTTTTCGTTTAAAGGTCCCCAAAGATATTGATTATTCTTTTGGAAGTTCAAGAATCAGTTTTTATGTAGAGAATGGTCAAATTGATGGAAATGGAAGTGATGAGAACTTAATAATAGGAGGTATTAACACCAACGCTACAAGCGATGAAGTTGGCCCTGACGTTAAGCTCTACATGAACGACATGAATTTTGTGTCTGGTGGTATTTCAAATAGTAATCCCGTTTTAATTGCGCATATATTTGATTCAAACGGTATAAATACGGTAGGTAATGGAATAGGTCATGATATTGAGCTCATTTTAGATGGTGATTATGCAAATAGCATAATTCTAAATGAATATTATGAATCCGATTTAGATTCTTATCAGAGTGGAAAGATTTTCTATGAATTAACAGATCTTTCTGCAGGTGAGCACCAAGTTGAGTTAAAAGTTTGGGACAACTATAATAATTCTTCAAAATCAGACATCTCCTTTACGGTTGTTGATAATGAAGAGATTAGATTGAATCATGTATTAAATTATCCTAATCCATTTACGACTAATACCTCCTTCTTTTTTGAGCACAATCAAAATTGCAATTATCTTGATGTAGACATTCATATTTATAATGTTTCTGGTAAAATAGTTAAAACAATTAACCGGAGAATTCACAATGAAGGTTTTAGGTCAAGCGGTATTTCTTGGGATGGTTTAGATGATTTTGGTGAACAATTGGCTAGAGGCGTCTATCTGTACAAACTTAAGGTTACAAATGAACAAGGACTTAGTTCATCCAAAACTGAAACGATGTTCCTTTTGAAATAATTAAAAACTATATACTATTTATATATATTTGTCGTTATAGTGAATTATGATTAATGGTATGGGAAACTCAAATCGATTGAAAATACAATCAACTTTTCTTCTAGTTGCTCTTTTTTTAGCTAGTAATTGGAAGGCGCAAATATCAACTCAAACGTTAAATGGAAGTTCTGGAATAAACACGATTACCTCTGCAGTTCCTTTCTTATTGATTTCTCCTGATTCGAGATCTGGAGCTATGGGGGATGCTGGTGTTGCAATAAGTCCAGATGCTAATGCTTTACATTGGAATCCAGCTAAGTTGGTTTTCATTGATGAGACAAGTGATATGGGCTATAGTTTGTCTTATTCGCCATGGCTTAGGGCACTAGTGAATGACATTAATCTAGCTTATCTTTCTGGATATAAACGAATAGATCGTTTTTCAAGTATTGGAATGTCTTTGAGGTATTTTTCCTTAGGAAGTATCACATTTACAGATGCGTATGGACAGGTTACTCGTGACTTTAACCCTAATGAATTTGCTTTTGATTTAGCCTATTCAAGAAAATTGAGCGATAACTTTTCGGCTGGATTAACCGCTAGATATATTTTTTCAAACTTAACAGGCGGTACACAAGTTGCAGGTGCAGCTACAAAACCGGGACAAAGCGTATCTACTGATTTATCTGTTTATTACCAATCCAACCCCTTTGACATTGGGGACATGCCTTCTTTCTTAGCAATTGGAGCAAATATTTCAAACATTGGGGCTAAAATGGCTTACACTGAAAATGCGGATAGAGATTTCATACCAACAAATTTAAGACTTGGTTCAGCTCTAAATATGGAATTGGACGAATACAACCAATTTACTTTTACCATTGATGCAAATAAACTATTAATCCCTACGCCACCTATTTATGACCCTAATAACCCAAATATGATTCTATCAGGGAGAGATCCTAATGTTGGTGTGGCTACGGGAATGTTCGGATCATTTACAGATGCTCCTGGAAGTTTAATCAATGACGGTGGTACATATAAGGTAGAAGATGGTTCTAGATTTAGAGAGGAACTTAGAGAAGTAAATTTATCGGCAGGAGCAGAGTTTTTGTATTCTGAATTATTTGCTGTGAGAGCAGGATATTTCTATGAACATCCTACTAAAGGGAATAGACAATTTATTTCCTTTGGAGCAGGTATCAAATACAAAGTAATAGGGTTAGATTTATCTTACATTCTCGCCTTAACTCAACAAAGTCCTCTTGCAAACACCATTAGGTTTTCTATTAAGTTTAATCTTGGTTCTACAGATACAGGGTCTGCTGAATAATATCATCTATTTATTATCTTTATAGTTAATGATTAAAAAAATTTCATTTTCCTATAAGGTTTACGGTTCTGTTAAAGAATTGAATGAGTCTGATCAAAAGTTAATGGAGGGCTCAGATCAAATTCTTGAAAAAGCATATGCGATATATTCTGGTTTTAAAGTGGGTGCATCAGCTTTACTTGAAAATGGAGAAATTATGACTGCAAATAATCAAGAGAATATGGCATTGCCATCTTCCTTATGTGCAGAACGAGTACTATTGTATTATTGTCGCGCAAATTTTCCAGATTTGGTTGTAAAAAAAATGGCAGTTTCTGTAAAAGCTATTGATGCTATAATAAAAGAGCCAATTACACCTTGTGGATCATGTAGACAAGTGATGGTAGAGTATGAAAGAAATCAAAACTCAGATATACCTATTTTATTAAAAGGAGAGGTTGGGGAAATATATGAACTTAATAGTATCTCTGATTTATTACCTCTTGCATTTAAAACTGATGTCTTAAAACGTCATTAATTCGCAACATTTCAATAGTTTAAATAACTTTAATATATATTTGTTTTAATAGTTTAAATTATGTCTATTCAAACGATGGAAAAAAATACAAAATCCAAGAAGAAAAAATCATTGGATTTTTCAAAAGAACAGTATATCAAGTGGTATAAGGATATGCTAGTGATGAGAAAAGTTGAAGAGCGTGTTGGTCATCTATATATTCAACAAAAATTTGGTGGATTTTGTCACCTATACATAGGTCAAGAAGCCATTGTTGCGGGCACAGTTTCTGCTTGTCAAAAAGATGATAAACACATCACAGCATATAGAGATCATGCCCACCCAATTGGGCTAGGAATTCACCCAAAATATATGTTAGCAGAGCTCTACGGAAAAAAAACAGGAATGTCCAAAGGTAAAGGCGGTTCTATGCATATGTTTAAAAAAGAAGTTAATCTCATGGGAGGTCATGGAATTGTGGGTGCCCAAATACCAATGGGTGCGGGTATAGCATTTGCTGATAAGTATAAAGGGAACAAGAGTGTAACCTTTTGTTCATTTGGTGATGGAGCAGCAAGACAAGGTGCACTTCATGAAACTTTTAATATGGCAATGATGTGGAAATTACCGGTAGTTTTTATCATTGAAAATAACAATTACGCTATGGGAACGTCTGTAAAAAGAACAACCAATGTTGAAGACATGAGTGAAATTGGGAAATCGTATCACATGCCATCGTTTGTTGTTAATGGAATGTCGGTAGAAGACGTACACCACGCAATTGAAGAGGCTTGTGAAAGAGCAAGAAAGGGTGATGGTCCTACTTTATTAGACATAAGAACATACAGATATAAAGGTCATTCCATGTCTGATCCTCAAAAATACAGGACCAAGGATGAGGTTGAAGATTACAAACAAAAAGATCCAATTACCCAAGTTTTGAAAACAATAGAAGATAACAAATTAGCTTCTGAAAAAGAAATTAAGGAGATACAAGATGAGGTAAAGCAAATAGTAGAGGAATCTGTAAAATTTGCTGAAGAATCTCCAGATCTTGAACCTCACGAGTTATACGAAGACGTATATGTTCAAAAAGATTATCCTTTTATTAAAGAATATTTATAACATTTGATTTATGGCCGAAATTGTTAGGATGCCCAAGTTAAGTGACACCATGACGGAAGGTGTAGTCGCAGAATGGCACAAAAGTGTTGGTGACAGCATTGAAAGTGGTGACTTGTTAGCAGATATTGAAACTGATAAAGCCACCATGGAGTTTGAATCCTTCCAAGAAGGGGTGTTGCTTCATATTGGTGTAGAGAAAGGTCAGACTGCTCCAGTTGATTCAATATTAGCTATTTTAGGTGAAAAAGGTGAAGATGTTACATCACTTTTAAAAGAAGACCAAGAGTCCCAAGAATCTATTAAAGATGAAGCTCCAGAAGCTGAGGTAACACCATCTAAAGTAGAAGAGGTAAAAACGGTAGAGGTTACTACACCTGCGCCTCAACCTGCTCCATCTTTTTCTACGCCTTCAACACCTCCCACAACTTCTTTTCCATCATCTACAACAATTTCCAATGGGGTTGTGAAGGCGTCTCCATTAGCTAAAAAATTAGCAGATGAGCGAGGTCTTAACTTGAATTTAATTAAGGGTACTGGTACGGATGGCAGAATTGTCAAAAGAGACATTGAAAATTATCAAGGTAAATCTTCATTTAGTGGAGTAGAATCTTTTGTTGATGCGCCTGTTTCCCAAATGAGAAAGGTAATTGCACAAAGACTAGCAGAAAGTAAATTTTCAGCTCCACATTTTTATTTGACGGTTAGCGTTGATATGGATAACGCTATGGAGGCAAGAAATTCAATAAATAAATCTATTAATCCATTAAAAATTTCATTTAATGATTTAGTGGTAAAAGCAGTTGCTGTTTCTCTTAAGGAAAATCCTAAGGTCAATGCTTCATGGTACGGAGATTTTATCAGATATAATGAACACGTTCATATTGGTGTTGCAGTTGCGGTTGATGAAGGTCTTCTTGTTCCAGTCGTACGATTTGCAGATGAAAAACCATTAACCCAAATTGGGGCAGAAGTCAAAGAATTTGCGCAAAAAGCAAAAGATAAAAAACTTCAACCGGAAGATTGGGCTGGCAATACATTTACCATTTCAAACTTGGGTATGTTTGGTATTGATGAATTTACGGCCATTGTTAATCCTCCAGACTCATGCATACTAGCAGTAGGAGGAATCCAGCAAGTTCCCGTAGTTAAAAACGGACAAGTTGTTCCAGGAAACGTAATGAAAGTTACTTTAAGCTGCGATCATCGAGTTGTGGATGGTGCAGTAGGATCTGCATTTTTAAACTCTTTTAAGAATTATTTAGAAAACCCAGTTTTATTACTTGGTAAAGATTCCATTTGAGAATTTTATTTAATTTCAAGAATGATTTAATTTTTGAAATTGCAACATGATATCCTTAATACGTCTATTGATTACCTAAAGGGTGTAGGGCCTAAAAGAGGAGAGGTGTTGAAAAGTGAATTGGGTATTTATACCTACCAAGATTTACTAAATTATTTTCCATTTAGATATATTGATAGATCAAGTACTATAAAGGTAAATCAAATTCAAGGAGCGAATACTGCTGTTCAGCTTTCCGTAATAATTTATGATGTTGAGGAATTGGGTCCACCAAGACGTAAAAGATTAGTAGCCCATGCCCGAGACGAAACAGGTGAAGTAGTTTTAGTTTGGTTTAAAGGAGTTAAGTGGATAAAATCTTCCATTGAATTAGGTAAAAAGTATGTTTTATTTGGTAAGGCCAATGAATATAATAACAAATGGAATTTTAATCATCCTGAATTAGAATTAGAGGATAAAAACAAAAATAAAATGGGTGACTTACAGCCCATATATCATTCAGGAGAAAAGTTGAGTAAGTTTGGGCTTCACTCAAAAGGAATAGAAAATTTACAACGTAACTTACTGCCAATCGTATTGGGTTACTTAAATCAAACCCTTTCTGCAGAGTTAGAAAGGAAGAATGCATTTTTATCCAATAAAGAAACATTCAAAAATATCCACTTCCCTGAAAACCCTTCTTTGCTAAAAAAAGCTATCCTAAGGTTGAAATATGAAGAGTTGTTTTTTTTACAACTAAGCATGACAAGACAAAAGATAACTACAAGAAGAAAAGTCGATGGTTTTAAGTTTGAAATTGTAGGTCAATATTTTAATGAATTTTATCATCATCATTTAGGCTTTGAACTCACTAACGCACAAAAAAAAGTCATCAAGGAGTTTAGAAAAGACTTAGGTGGGGGAAAACATATGAATAGATTATTACAAGGCGATGTGGGTAGCGGTAAAACAATGGTCGCCATTTTAACTATTTTAATAGCTATTGATAATGGTTTTCAAGCATGCCTTATGGCACCTACCGAAATATTAGCCAAACAACATTTTGTTTCTATTCAACCTTATTTCCAAAAATTAGGCTTAAAAGTTAATTTACTTACTGGGTCGGTGAAGAAGAAAGATAGATTCGTCATTCATGAAGATCTAGAAAATGGAGAATTAAATTTATTGATAGGTACTCATGCTTTATTAGAGGATAAGGTGAAATTTCAAAATTTAGGACTAGCTGTAATAGATGAACAACACCGTTTTGGTGTAGCTCAAAGAGCAAAACTTTGGAGAAAAAATAGTTGTCCTCCTCATATTTTAGTCATGACAGCTACTCCAATCCCTAGAACATTAGCCATGACTTTTTATGGAGATTTAGATGTTTCTGTGATTGATGAACTCCCACCTGGAAGAAAGTCTATTAAAACGGTTCACCGATTCGACTCCAGTAGGTTAAAGGTGTTTCAATTTATAGAAGATGAAATTAAGCTTGGCAGGCAGGTTTATATTGTATATCCTTTGATCGAGGAGTCAGAAAAAATGGATTATAAAGACCTTATGGATGGATATGAAAGCGTGGTGAGGCGTTTTCCAATGCCTGATTATACGGTAAGTATTGTGCATGGAAAAATGAAACCAGAAGACAAAGAATTTGAGATGAATCGATTTGTAAATGGAAAATCTCAAATAATGGTTGCAACAACGGTAATAGAAGTGGGAGTAAATGTCCCTAATGCCTCTTTAATGGTGATAGAAAGTGCAGAAAGATTTGGGCTTTCGCAGTTACACCAACTTAGAGGTAGAGTAGGACGTGGTGCAGATCAGTCTTATTGCATTTTGATGACCGGATTTAAACTTTCAGAAGACGGAAAAACTAGAATAGAAACAATGGTTAGAACTAATGATGGATTTGAAATAGCGGAGCAAGATTTGAGATTAAGAGGGCCAGGAGACATTATGGGAACCCAACAAAGTGGAGTTTTAGATTTTAAACTTGCTGATTTGGCTAAAGATGCCCAACTGGTTCAACTAACCAAACAACATGTAGATGAATTACTTCAAAGAGATCCTGATTTAGTAATGAAAGAAAGCCTTTACATAAGAAAAGAATTAATTAGACAGTCTAAACTCAAACCTAATTGGAGCAATATAAGTTAAATTCTCAACAACATATTTTTATATTTGCCCTTCAATATTTTCAAAATGGCAACAACATCAGATATTAGAAACGGTCTTTGTATTAAACACAATCATAAATTGATGCAAATTATTGAATTTCAACATGTAAAACCTGGGAAAGGTCCGGCTTTTGTAAGGACAAAAATGAAAGGCATTGAAGATGGGCGGGTTCTTGATCATACTTTTCCCGCAGGACATAAAATTGAAACGGTAAGAATTGAAAATAGACCTTATCAATTCTTGTATATTGAAGGAACCGGTTACCATTTCATGCACACTGAAAATTTTGAGCAAATATTTGTTGAAGGTCATATGATT
>JAYYEV010000057.1:0-31077 GCA_036159515.1 Bacteroidota bacterium
TAAGAAAAAACACTGAAAATTTTTCGGTTGTTGAAGTTATAACATCAAAAATTGTCAAAGTAATCCTTAATTTTGCATTAATGAGTTCATCCGTTGACATAAAAAATAAAAAGGCTAAATATGAATACGAATATTTAGAAACATTCACAGCTGGTATTCAACTTAAAGGAACAGAAATTAAATCCGTTAGAAACAACAAAGCCAGTATTGCTGAAGCTTATGCAGTCATGGTTAAAAATGAACTTTTCATAAGAAATATGTACATAGGTCCTTACGAAAATGGTACTCATTACAATCATGAAGACAAAAGAGATCGAAAGCTATTACTTCAAAAAACAGAGTTATCCAAAATTCAGAAAAAACTAAAAAACAATGGATTAACCGTAGTACCCACAAAACTATTTATTAGCTCAAAAGGTTGGTGCAAAGTAAATATTGCGTTGGCTAAAGGGAAGAAAATACATGATAAGCGAGAAGATATGAAATCCAAAGACGCAAAACGGGAAATGGATAGAAAAATGAAACAATTTTAATCATTTAAAATCCCATCTATAGTATTGAAAGATACGTAATGGTAATTATCACGAGCCTTTTCATACACCTCTTTAGCCCATTTTTTATTTGCTGGATTTTTAGCTAACTCTTCGTAAATAGGTTGTAGAAACTTTCTTCTTCCAATCTTTGTTAAAAATGTTTTCAAAGGATCAAAAACTGGTCGATAATCAGCTTTTATAGAAATTAAAAACCAAACACATAAAATTTCTGCATTTCCGTTTGAAGATAAATTGAATGTTTCATCTAATTGTTGAAGTTGAAGTTTATTTATATTATCAGGAAGGTGTTTGATGAAATGTAACCATTCGTGAGTGGACCAATGTGCTGTCAAATCAACAATGTTATCGACTCCTTTTTTTAAAAATAGATCAACTGCTTTTTCAGCTTGAACGAATCGATTAGATATTACTTTTGGACAATTTTCAGGTAACCCAGATTGATAAACCCATTGGTTGATCATGAGACCTTCCTCCTCCCCTTCTAAAAAATTTTGATTTAAATAGGTAAGGAATTCCTCCGTGGTAATGGTTTGGAATTTATGATCATCAAAATAATTTTTCAAAAAGGAATCCATTTTAGCTCTCCCTTTTTTTTCCTCTAACATTCTTAAAAAGAAGTATCCTTTTTCATATGCGATATCTGACATCGCATCATCAGGGTGTAACCCATTTAATTTTAATTTTAGTTTTTGCATTTCCTTGTCCAGAGTAGATAATTCACTAGTTAGATCTTGGAAGCCAAGCAATGCTAACATATCAGTATAATCTTTTCCATAAAGTGCTTCCATTATTCTTCTTTCAAAATACACCGTAAAGCCCTCATTAAGCCAAAAGTCATTCCAAGTAGCATTCGTAACCAAGTTTCCACTCCAAGAGTGAGCTAACTCATGAGCTATTAAAGACACTAAACTTCGATCACCTGCAATTATAGTAGGAGTTGCAAAGGTTAATCTTGGATTTTCCATTCCCCCAAATGGAAAGCTTGGAGGTAGAACAATTACGTCATATCTATCCCAGTCGTATTGACCATACAACTTTTCTGCTTCATCTACCATTTTTCCCATATCTATTAATTCATTTGCGCAAGATTCAATCATCGAAGGCTCAGCATATACTCCCGTTCTTTCATCAATGGATTGAAAACTTAATTCCCCTACAGCAAGTGCAATCAAATAAGGTGATATAGATTGTTTCATCTCAAAATGATATCTGTTGGACGAGTTGGTTTGTTGAGGATTAGAGGCACTCATAACAGCTAGCATTCCATCGGGAACAGTAATGTCAGCACTGTAAGTTACTCTGATACCTGGAGTGTCTTGAATTGGAATCCAAGATCGAGTAAATATGGATTGACCTTGGGTATACATAAATGGAAAGTTTTTACCTGCAGTCTGATTAGAAGATAGCCAATCTAAGGCTTCAGATTTTGCTGTGGTTTTATAAAACACTTTAACCGATTTACAAGAATCATTTAATTGTATAGACAAAGGAGTTCCTAATAATTCGTCTGCTTCTAAATAGTTAAAATTAAGCTTGTTCTCATTTTGGTCTTCAACACGATCTATCAACAAATATTTTGTATCTAGAATAAGTGTATTTGTCTCTGTTTGTTTCTGAAATGAAAGCTCTGCAAATCCAGACAACACTTTTTGGGAAAAGTCTACTGAAAGATCCAAATGAACGTGAGAAACGCGAATTTGGCTGTAATTAGACAGTGTATGGTTATCCGCATTTTTGATTTCATTTTTATTATTCATAGCAAAGAAAGAATTAGAAATACATAGGGTTAAAATAATTAACTGATTTAATAGTCTAGTCATGATCTTGTAAAGTAAGTTAGACAAAAATAATATTTCACCTTAATTATAATTCGGATATCGTAAACCATACAAAAAGTATTTTAGAAAATTTATCTTATTTTAACGCCCTAATAAAAAATAAACACAATGAATGCATTGATTGGTAAATCAAATCACCCTGAAGGATTAATGACCTTATTTTTCTCTGAAATGTGGGAAAGATTTTGTTATTATGGTATGAGAACGTTATTGACTCTCTTTTTAGTTAAGTCACTTTTGATGGGAGATAAAGAAGCTTCATTAATCTATGGAGCGTATACTGGATTGGTTTATGCAGCACCTATTTTGGGAGGAAGGATGGCAGATAAATATTTAGGATACCGTTATGCTGTGATGCTTGGTGCTGTGCTGATGGCCATTGGTGAATTCTTAATTCTTGGAGAATCCAAAGAATTTCTACTAATTGGTATGGGTGCACTAATCATTGGAAACGGATATTTTAAGGCTAATATTTCAACTATTGTAGGTAAATTATATGAAGAAAACGATCCACGAAGAGATTCAGGATTTACGATTTTTTACATTGGAATTAATATAGGTGCTTTACTTGCTACGACTGTGGTAGCTTACATTGGCGAAACTTATGGATTCAAGTATGGTTTTGGGTTAGCAGGTCTTGGAATGTTGCTAGGTCTAGTAATTTTTTGGACTGGTAGAAATAAATATGCCTCTGCTCCTGGTGTAGATATTAGAGAAGAAGGCAAAAAGAAAGTATTAGGTCCCTTGAATTATGTTCAATTAATTACCATAGGGTCATTATTTCTAATTCCGTTATGCTACATCCTCATACTTCAAAATCATCTAATGGATTATATTCTGCTAGGATTATTCATTCTCATTTCTGCCTCCCTAATTCGATCAGGCATAAAAGAAGACCAAGAAAAAGGAGTTAGCATTTGGAAAGATAGAATGATTGCTCTAATCATTTTTATGGTCATAAATATATCTTTCTGGGCTTGTTTTGAGCAAGCTGGGACATCACTGACTTTATTTGCGGATAGAAATGTTGATCGTGTGATATTTGGGTGGGCTATGCCTGCCAGTATGACTCAGTTTTTTAATCCATTTTTTATCATTGTGTTTGGTTCAATATTTTCAGTGATGTGGGTTAAACTTTCTAAAATTGGTAAGAACCCAAGTATTCCCTTAAAGTTTTGTTTTGGCATTGTGCAATTAGCATTGGGATTCTTAGTTACCAAAGTTGGTTTTCAATTTGTAAACGAATCTTTTCAAGTTCCATTATTAACTCTTGTTTTTCTTTACATGTTACACACCACAGGTGAATTATTTTTATCCCCCATTGGACTATCGATGGTTACCAAACTTTCTCCAAAGAGTATGGCTGGAACAGCAATGGGAGCTTGGTTTTTAAGTTTTGCTATTGCTAATTATGTAGGAGGAAAAATTGCAGCTATTACAGGTGGTCACGGAGGTTCAGACGAAGCATTAAGTATTGGAGAGGGTCTTCATCAATACCTTGATATTTTCTCTACTATTGGTTATGTTCTTCTGGCAATTGCCCTTGTCATATTTTTACTCAATAAACCTATAAAGAAATTAATGCACGGGGTAGAATAATCAGAAAATTTTACTCGGGTTCATGATGTTGTAAGGGTCAAAAACAGATTTTATTCCTTTCATTAAATTCAGTTCAACGTCTGAAAAAGGTATGTCCATGTAATTTTTTTGCACCCAACCTATACCATGTTCTCCTGAAATAGTTCCGCCTAAATCTACTGTAAGCTTAAATATTTCTCTTATGGCTTTTGGTAATTCTACCTCCCACTGTTCATCTGTTAGCTCACCTTTTAAAATATTAACATGTAAATTCCCATCACCTGCATGTCCATAGCATATGGATTCAAATCCATAATTTTCTCCTATTTTTTTAACCCCACTGAGTAATTCTGGCAGGTGGAATCTAGGGACAACAGTATCTTCTTCTTTGTATATACTATTTGCTTTAACTGCCTCGCCAATTCTTCTCCTTATAAACCAAAGTTGATCTTTTTGCGCCTCATCTTCTGCAAAAAGAATATCATCATCGCAATGATGCTTTTCAACCACATCCAAAATCCGTTGCAATTCATGCATTAGATTTTCATTGTTGTTTCCATCCACCTCAATAAGAAGTAATGCAGAAATCTCCTCTTTCATCTCTAAATGAGCACCATCTACATACTTGATGGTAAAATCAACCGCCTGACGGTCCATAAACTCTAATGCTGATGGAACTACTCCAGCTTTAAAAATAGAAGCTACAGCTTTGCAAGCATCCGTTGCTGATGAGAAAGGAACTAAAATAAGTTTATTCAATTTTGGTAGAGGTAAAAGTTTTAGCGTAGCTTTTGTTACTATACCCAACGTACCTTCACTCCCAACCATTAGTTGAGTTAGATTATAACCTGTTGCATTTTTCAATGTATTGGCTCCGGTATGTATTACCTCTCCATTGGGAAGTACTACTTCGAGATTTAAAACAAAATCCTTTGTAACTCCGTATTTTAATGCTCTAGGGCCACCACTATTTTCTGCAATGTTCCCACCTATAAAACAACTTCCTCTACTAGCTGGATCTGGAGCATAATACAAATCTTTTTTAGCTACAGCATTTTGAAGTTCTTGTGTAATGACACCTGGTTCTACCGTTACTTGGTGATTATCTTCATCGATGTTCAAAATTTTATTGAATTTTTCCATAGAAATGCCAATACCGCCATGAACAGATAAGGCACCTCCACTGAGCCCTGTTCTAGCACCAATAGGAGTGACGGGAATTTGATGTTTAGTCGCAAAAGACATCACTTTAGAAACTTCTTCTGTGGAAGATGGTTTTATAAGTACTTCGGGAGGATAGTTAAGCGATTCTGTTTCATCGTGTCCATACTCCTTTAAAACTTCTTTATTATTTGTAAGTTGGTCATCACCTACTATTTTTTTAAGTTGGATAATATGATCGACATTGATGGTACTGTATGAACTCATAAAACATATCCAAATAATCAATTTTTTTTATGCCCACAAAAAGAATTCATGTATTTTTTTCTAATAGAAATGAGCTAATGTTAATTTAATTAAAAAGTAATTGTAGATTTCATTTAGTACATTATATTTGCATTCCAAAATTTGATTCGTTAGCTCAGCTGGTAGAGCACATCCCTTTTAAGGATGGGGTCCTGGGTTCGAACCCCAGACGAATCACTAAAGCCTTCCATTTGAAGGCTTTTTTATTTTACAGCATGTTCAATGAGCTGCTCAATGGTTACGAAATCCAATGCCTTTTCGTGAGTAGATTCTAATCTTACTTTAGGTGCAGCCTTAGCATCATATGCTTCTTTCCATCGTATGGCACATAAACACCAGTAATCACCTGGTTTTAGTCCAGGAAAATCATAAAATGGATTGGGAGTGGACAAATCATTTCCTTTTGATTTGGTAAAACTCAAAAATTCGGCTGTCATTTCAGCACAAATGACATGAGTTCCCACATCGTTAGAACCCGTATTACAAAAACCATCTCTAAAAAATCCTGTTTTAGGTTCGTTACAACATAACAAAAGCGGTTGACCAAAAACATTTAAAGATTGTGCCATAGTAAAATTAGCCATAATTAAAATAATAAAATTCAACATTAATTTTAGATACATATCCTATAAGAATAGGAATTTTATTTTACTTGATTACATTTGTTTAAATTCTACCCAAGTGCTGGAATTGGTAGACAGGCTAGGTTGAGGGCCTAGTGTTCATTAGAGCGTGTGGGTTCGACTCCCACCTTGGGTACTTATACTAAACTATGGATACTGAAAATACAAACGAGAAAAACAATATTGAAACTTCTTACAACGTAACTGAAAATGTTCCCTTTTCTACTTCGGTATTAGTCCTTGGAATTTGCTCTATAGTAACTTGTACATGTTACGGATTGCCAGGCTTAGTGTGTGGTATTATAGCACTTGTTCAATCTAAACGAGGGCTTACGGCTTATGAAGAAAATCCTAGTTCATATAAAGAGGGTTCACTCAAAAATTTAAAAGCGGGTAAAACCTGTGCTACAATAGGGGTAATACTAAGTTCAATCTATTTCCTTATCATTCTAGGGTATTTTATTACAGTGGGCACACTAGTTTTTGGTGCATTAGGTAGTGGTTTGTACGGACTTCAATAAGTATTGGATAATTGACTTTTGTTAGAATGAAATCAAATCTATAAAGATGCTACCCTGCGGTTTCAAACAATTAACTGGACATGATTGCCCAGGTTGTGGATTTCAAAGATCTATTGCATCTTTAGCCGAAGGTGATTTTACATCTAGTTTTGAGTTTTATCCTCCACTTACCTTGATTTTGACCTTGTTTTTTTTGTTGATTATGCATCTCATTTTTAACTTTAAGAATGGTGCCGCATTACTAAAATGGACATTCATTGGTACTACATTGTCCATTCTAATAAATTATATACTAAAAATGACAAACCTGATTTAATCACGTGGACTATATTATCAATCAAATACCCTTACTATTTATATTGACTTTTTTATCGATTGTTTTTATTCAAAGTGCATTAGATAAAATATTTAATTGGAAAGGGAATTTAGAATTTACAACATCAACACTTACTAACAAATTTCCACCCATGTTAGTCCGTTTTGCACTACTAAATGTGCTATTACTTGAGTTTACTGGTGGGTTTGGATCCCTTGGTGGTGTAGTTGAAATAATGGTAGGCAACTCAACGCTATACATGGCTAAATTAGGAACAATAACTTCCTCTTTAGCTCTCTTAATTCTTTTACTCGGCCAACGTATTTCGCAAAATTATGTAGATGCAAAAACCATAGTGATCTACTTCATTGTTTGTTTATTTGGATTGCAAATTTTGTTTTGATCTAATTTTTTCTACAAAATCATTGTACACTAATTGAGGATCAACAGATGCCCTATCTAAGTCTTTGAACAGACGTGGACCTACATGAACATTAATGCTCTTATTCTTAATTTTCAAAAACTCAAAAGGGATTAAAAACGTTCTAATCCTTGCTTTTATTTTCCCCATAAAGTGAAAGAAAAAAGAGTTTTCTCCTTCAAAGTAAATTGGTATAACAGGAGCTTCAATGCTTTTTAATAATTTTTTTACTGCGCTACCCCATTCTTTATCTCTAGAAGGTTTATGAAGACCATCATGTCTTGTAGATATTTCACCTGCTGGAAAAATAATGATGGGTTCATTTCTAGAAAGACAACTCATCACCTTTTCTTTACCTCCCATTTTTTTATCTTCACTAAATGGATTTACAGGGATGGTGTAGGGTTTAAATATGGGAATATTACGAAGTAAAAAATTGGCCGTTATTTTTACTTTTGGATATATTGGAATGATCATCTTTAAGAGCGCTAGACCATCCAAAAAACCATAAGGATGATTGGCAATTAAAATAAACTTACCATTGGATGGTATATTTTCAATCCCATGAATACGCAGGTTGATATTATACTTTTTAAAATAATTTTCTATTAATTCTTGTGCTGTATGAAAAGTGATATTATAACACCGTTTATTGATTTTACTCAAACCAAAAATGGACATAATCACCTTAGTAGGCATATTACCTAAACCTAAAGTTTGGCTTACTATTTCTTCTGGTATAACGGTCTGAATAAGGTTGTTTTTACGCTGATAATTCTTTACGAATAGCTTTGATTTGTGATTTACTAGCTCTTGTCTTTAATCGGATTGTTTTGTCATTATATCCAAGATTAATTAACTTAATGATGTATTTCTTTTTTTTAGATAACTCATCTTCTGAAAGTTCAATTTTCTCATGATCCACCTTTCTAACCTTATCTATTTTTTGAGCATGGATAGTAAAACTTAACAATACAGTAATTAAAAAGAGGTGTTTTTTTATCATGAAGAAGGGTTGAGTTTGTGATAGGCAGCCCTACTTAACGGTTCATATTCATTTCGTTCTCCAAGTAGAACCAATTCATCATTTTCAGAGGTTCTGTGACTAAAATGAGCTAAATTCCCTGTTTTAGTACAAATGGCGTGAACCTTTGTGACAAATTCAGCAATAGCCATTAAATGAGGCATAGGTCCAAATGGTTTCCCTTTAAAGTCCATATCTAAGCCAGCAACAATAACACGAATTCCATTATTAGCCAATTGATTACATACAGTAATTATATCATCATCAAAGAACTGAGCTTCATCAATGGCCACTACATCTGCTTCATTTACTTTTGACAATATATCGATTGCTTTTTCAACGGGGGTGGACATGATTTCGTTGGCATCATGAGATATCACTTTTTTATCACTATAACGCACGTCTGTCTGAGGCTTGAATATCAGTACTTGTTGATTCGCGAAACGTGCACGTTTGAGTCTGCGAAGCAATTCCTCTGTTTTACCAGAAAACATAGAACCACAAATAACTTCAATCCAACCCAATTGTTCCTTATGATTTACTGTATTTTCTAAAAACATAGATGAACATTAAATTTAGAAAAAAGAAAGTAGAATATAAATTATAAAACTAAAAAATCTGTCCTTCTATTCTTTGATCTTCCCTTATCCGTAGAATTAGAATACTTAGGCATAGATTCACCGTACCCATTGAATTTCATTCTATCTTTTGAAATACCGCAGCTTAACAAATACTCCATTACGGAGAATGCTCTGTCCATAGATAATGCTTGATTAGATTCTTCCGATCCTATATCATCCGTATGACCTTGTATTTCGATTTTTATGTCTGAATTTGATGTTAACCAAATGGCAAACGCATCCAGCACTTTTTTTGAAGAATTTACAATTTTAGATGAATTTGTTTCATACAGGATATCGTTAATAGTGTAACTTTCTCCCTTTTCTACTTTTTTCACAGACAAATCTTTATCCTTCAAAACACCGTCTGAAATTTCCTCTTTCGAAATTAAAATGGATTGGAATGCAGTTTCGTCACCTTCCAACTGAACCAACGCATCTCCTTTAATATTTTCTACATTCACTACCGCCACAAAACCACCATCTTCGTCAATATTTAGCTCTTGCTCTTTTTTTTCTCCACTATCGTCTGTCATCGTGAGTTTTGCATTTCCTAATAGCTTAGGGTCGTCGTTATCAATGTTTCCTTTAGCTAATACCACTTTTTCAGGCTTAGCATCTTCAGGTATGTCAAAATAAAATATATCCTTGCCTCCTAATCCTTCCTTTCGCTGAGATGAGAAATAACCAAACAAACCATCTAAACTTACAATTAATGCTTCCTCTGGGCCTTCGCTATTAATTGGGTAGCCAATGTTAATAGGTTCATCCCAAACACCATCTTTACTTTGTTTGGTGTAAAATATATCAAAGTCTCCTGCTCCCCATCTATCATCAGATGATTCAGAAACAAAATAAAGTGTTTTGCTATCCGTGTGTATAAATGGAGATTTATCACTATCCGGAGTATTAATTGGTCTTCCTATATTCTTGGCTTTTGACCATGTTCCGTCATCTTTTCTTTGAGAATAATAAATATCTATTTTACCATAACCACCTGGTCTAGCAGATGCAAAATACAATGTTTTACCATCGGCTGATAGAGAAGGCTGACCTTCCCAAGTTTGCGGCCCATTAATGTTAGGACCTAAATTTCTTAAAGAGGTCCATTCATAAACTGTGGTGTCAAATTTAATATCATTCTCCACTATAGTATAAACAACCTTTTTTTGGGTAGTGTGAAAAATATCACAATTAAAATAGCCTCCGTTAGGTGAACATGCGCAGATAAACATTTCCTTATTATTCAAAGAAATGGTAGCACCTCCATATTTTGGTCCTTCGTTGAATGGCTTAGTTAGTGAAATTGGAGAGGTAAAATTTGATTTCATATTTTCCCTAGAGCTTTTTTTGAAGACTTGGGCATGATTAACCATTACATCACCCTTTATCTGCTCATCAAATTCACATGTAAAATACAATTGTTCGTTATCAGGTGAAATTACGGGAAGTACTTCATTCTTGTCAGGTGTAGATACGGAACTAATCAATCTAGGGTTAAATGGTAAGGGATTAGTATAAAAATCACAAAAATAAGCTGACATTTCAAGACTGGCCTCTACATACGACTTTTGGTCCGTATAGTTGATAGCAATCTTTTTTTTATCGTCAGTGGGGAAATCTAAAAATTGAGTAAAGTATTTTTTGGCCTCACAATCATTTTTCTCCATGTAAAAAATTAGACTCAAATAATAAAATACATCAGCATGATGATGAGGACAAAGTTGAGATAATTGTAAAAAATATTTTTTTGGAAAGTCCATTGGCTCACCTAAATTATATCTTCTTCTAAACGACATTTTAGCCAACTCCCACATACATGGAATACATTCCTCCTCTATTTCCAAAGCATCTTTAAAAAACTTAACTCTCTGTTTATAATTATACTTTTTGTAGTTTTTTCCTTTTTCATATAATTTTTTAACATTCCCTGTAAGAGGTTCATCACAGATTTCATTTTGGGCATTAGAAAAAAGACACACTAAGATAAATGGCGTAATAGTGAATAACTTTAAGCGAAACTGATTAATGTTCTCCCATTTCATTTTCTGAATATGCAATTATACTAGCTACAGTAGCATCACCTGTAACATTTACAGTTGTTCTACACATGTCTAGAATTCTATCAACAGCAAAAATTAAACCAATCCCTTCAATGGGTATTTCAGGAAATAAACCTAATACTATCGTAAGCATGACCAATCCAGCTCCAGGAACTGCAGCTGAGCCAATTGAGGCTAGCGTAGCAGTCAAAAGAATTGTGAGTTGATCCATTAATCCTAAATCCACATTAAAACATTGTGCAATAAATATGGCTGCAACACCTTGGTACAAACTAGTACCGTCCATATTTATGGTTGCCCCTAAAGGCAACACAAAACTTGATACTTTTTTTGAAACGCCTAAATGTTCCTCAACACGTTCCATAGTAAGAGGTAAAGTTGCTGCACTTGAACTTGTTGAAAATGCTAATAGTTGAGCAGGTGAAATTGCTTTTAAAAAACGTTTAAATTTTATTTTAGCAAATTTATTGATCATTAGAGGATATACAACAAATACCATAATGGCAAGACCTGTAATTACTGTAACACTATAAACACCAAGACCTTTCAGAATTTCAATTGCAAATGCCAAATTCCCTTCAGAAACCTGAACTAAAACTCCTGCAAGTAGTGCGAAAACACCTACAGGGGCATATAGCATTATAACATCTACTACTTTTAGAATGATTTCATTTACACTTTCGAAAAATGCTCTAGCTGGTGCAGATTTTTCATTCGGAATTAGCACCATTGAAACTCCAAATAATACGGCAAAAAATATGACTTGCAACATATTTCTATTATCTGATGAACTTTTAAATATATTATCAGGAACTAGATCAACCAAAGGTTGAAGAGGTCCATCATTCTTTGTAGCATTAGCCATTTCAACCTTGCTAATTGTTTTATGACTATATTTTTCTACCAGCCTAACTCTGGTCTCACTTTCAATGAATTTTCCAGGTTGAATCAGATTAACAAGACCTAATCCCAGGCTAATGGCGATTACAGTAGTGATTAAGTAAAGTGAAATGGATTTTCCACCCATTTTACCTAATGTACTTATGTTATTCATTGAGGAAATACCTACAATAAGAGAAACTAAAACTAAAGGAACAGCAATTAGCTTTAGTGCGTTTATGAAAATTTTCCCAAAAGGAGTAATCCAGTCAGCCGTAAATTCTGTCCATCCATTAATTGTAGCCACCAGACTATAAAGTAATCCTAAAACCAAACCAATAATGATTTGCCAATGAAGTGGAAGTGATTTTTTCTCCTTTACCATTTTGAAGTTCTGTTTCTTAAAATATGATCTACCAAAACTATTGCAGTCATAGACTCAACTATAGGAACTGCTCTTGGCAAGACACAAGGGTCATGTCTGCCTTGAACTTTGATTTTAATGTTTTCTTTAGATTCATTTATAGTAGATTGATCGGACAAGATTGTAGCAACGGGCTTAAAAGCAATTTTAAAATAGATGGTTTCACCATTGGAAATTCCGCCTTGAACACCTCCTGAATGATTAGTCCTAGTTATGATTTTACCGTCCAAATTTTCAAACACGTCATTATGCTCAGAGCCTCTCATTTTAGTTCCTTGAAAACCAGAACCATATTCAAACCCTTTAACTGCATTTATAGAAAGCATTGCTTTGCCTAAATCAGCATGCAGCTTATCAAATACAGGCTCACCTAATCCCGCTGGAACCCCTTTTACAAAACAAAATATTTGACCACCAACTGTATCGCCTTTATGCTTTACCTCTTCTATCAAACTGATCATTTTTTTGGCTACGGAAGGTTCTGGACACCTCACTACATTAGACTCTGACAGTTCTCTTAAAGAATCCAAATCATTCATATCGGATTCCATTTCTAAATGACCAATGCTTTTTACATAAGCTAGAATATCGATATCATATTTTAATAGAATCAGCTTTGCAACGGCTCCTGCGACAACTCTACATGCTGTTTCTCTTGCTGAGGACCTTCCACCCCCTCTGAAATCACGAATGCCGAATTTTTCTTGATAAGTATAATCGGCATGTGATGGTCTAAACACATTTTTTATGTTATCATAGTCAGCACTTTTTTTGTTGTTATTAGGAATAAAAAACCCTATGGGAGTTCCGGTTGATTTGCCATTAAAAACACCTGAAAGCAAAGATACTTTGTCATCTTCTTTACGGGAGGTAGTAACATGACTCTGACCTGGTCTTCTTCTGTTTAATTCCTTTTGAATAAAAGTTTCATCTATATCCACACCAGCAGGACAGCCTTCAATTACTCCGCCAATCAAACTTCCATGTGACTCCCCAAAAGTGGTTAATTTGAATATTTTACCAAAAGAGTTTCCCATTTAACAAAGATAAAAATCCTGATTAGTTAAAAGAGGAGGGTTTAGGAGATAAAATATGATTTAAATATGTATTTATCTCCTTCGCTTCTTTATAATTAACTACATTAAAATAAAACCTAAACCATTCTACCCCATTTTCATCTATTTCTTCAGAAAATTTAAAGGAACTATTTAACAAAAACAAAGGGTGATTCATGATTTTTATTTTTAAGTCATCTATGTCCTTTATTAATTCACGTTTTATTTTTCTATGAATTCTATTTAATTCTCCTTTAAAAATTTCGAATCTACCGTTATATACTTCTTTGTATTTAATTTTAATCTGTTTGCCATTGTTTGTAAATAGCTCGAAATAAGAAGATGAAAGGTTGGTTATTTTACCTTGTTTATTGTTAATAACAACAAAGGTGTCTTCTAAAAATCCATATTGGAATGAAAATATTATTCCAAGAAAGAAATTTTTAAGAAAATCCCACATAAAAAACAGTAGGATTAAAATAATAGGTATTGAAAATATTGGATTTTCACCAGCTGCGTCAGAAATTTTTATCAGCACAAAAACAATCCAAATAAAGTAAGTAAATACATTGAAATAATATATAGCTCTTTTTCTTATGGGTTTACTTTTTAAGATGGACTGCAACAGCACTCTAAAACCGTAAATACAGCAAATAATTATGATAAACTGAAGTATAGTTTTAAATATGTAGGGAAGTACAGTCATTAAATAATATAGTTTTTGTTAATAAAGAAAGTTTTTAAATAGGGCAGTATGACTTTATTAATTTCAAAATAATCATCCAAACTTGTAATTAGATTTTGATTTTTAAGAAAACCCAGTACTTGATTTACTCTATCTTCTCCCCAATGATGAAAAAATAAATTGAAGCTTCCTAAACTCAATTTTTTGTGCCAGTATAATTGTAGTAATATTTGTAAATCTTCATCACTAAATACATCTGGAAAATAAGATTCATAATTCGGGTTTAGCTCTATTTCCCCACTTTCATCGTAAGAAAGGAAAGACATCCATATGGTATTTAACCAACCTATATTTCCACCACTCAGGCTTTCTAATTTTTTTGCATTTACCTGAAATTTACCAAAAGTTCCAAATTTAAACTGATCCCCTTTTAGATGAACTGATTTCCCCGATATCTTATTTTTTTCAACTAACGCCTTTTCAATGTTATCACTTGAAAAAGAAGTAGTTTGAATATAGCTAATCACATCTTTACCCAAATCTGTGCATTCATTTAAGAGTGATAACAATAATATATTACACTCGATAACAAATAGAATCTTTGGATAAGAATTAATTAGCGTTAGAAGCAAATTAATTTGTTTTAAACCATCATTTGTTTTTTTCCAATACAATTCAAGGTCATTTATTACCACTACAGAACCACTTTTTATATCTTTCAATTGAACAAATTGATTATTTAAATCAATTAATTGAATGGAATTAAAATCTGTTTTTAACTGTAGTATCTCATTCTTCGAATACATCGTAAAACACGTTTGCTGTTTCTGAGTTTTGATGAAACTATTGATTAGATATGATTTTCCAGAACTTGGATCACCACTTACCATTACTATATTTTCATTCAGTTCAGTATGATTTTGAGCAACTTCCTTTAAAAGCTCTAACTGTTTACCAATGAATGAATCATATAATTGATTGGGTTGAGCTAGTGTGTTGAATAATTGAATATACGTCTGGGCATTTCCTTTGTGTAATAATGCATCAATAGAAACAGATTTTATAAAATCTTTAATACGTAATAATCTTTCTGATTTTCCAATAATAAAGGAGTCCGAATCTTCTTTAGAAAATCGATCAAGAATCTTATTAATTTGAACAGAGAAATAAGTCTGTGAGTTTTTAATCTTATTAGAAATTAAATTCTCATTGGTAATTGATTTAACTTCTCTCCTACTGCTATTTTTAAAGATGTAATTTTCATTCAAAAACAAGGTAGCTGTTTTATTCAGCTCTTCTCTTTGCACTTCAACCCTTTCGATAAAAGAAGATATATTATTTTTAAAATCCTTAATTTTTTCCTTCAGTTTGTCTTTTACTTCTATAACTAACTTTTTGTTGTCCTGATTTTCGAGAGTGAATACAAGTAATTTAAAATTATTGATTAAGTCCTCTGTATTATCCTTTAACCATGTTGAATTTTCAGCTGATATTGATTTTATTTTTAGTGCAATTTCTTTTTGATAGATAGAATTTAATGTTGAGTTTAGATAAAATGTTTTTTCAACTAAATTGGTTTGTTTTTCTTCGAAACCACTTATAGAATCCAAAGGATACAAGTCAATTTCAGAAGGGAATTTTTCTACTAGAGATCTGGTCTCCACCTTTGAAACAAGAGGTTGTATGGCTCTATTTGTATAAGCTAACGCATCTTCAAAAGAGGTTATTATTTTGGATAAATTTTTGACAGTTCTGAGGGAATAAGCATTTATTTTTTCAATTCTAGCTTTATAATTAACTTCTAATTCTCTTTTTAGATTATGAAATACTAAATCAATATTTGCCATTGAAAATTCATTTAATATTACATTTCCAATCTGAAAAATTTTATGATTATGTAAGATGAAAATGTTTTTTCCAAACCAATATGAAAAATCATCTATTTCGTCTATCTTTCTTTGATATGATTTTGGACTAAATTCTTCTTCTCTATTTTCAATTAATGATCTTAAATCTCCTTTTGCTACATCCATTGAAATAGCATTTATAAGTTTAGTGACAGACTTATCCATTTCAACTTGGAATGCCAATAGAGCGTCGTCTCTAGTCTTCATTAAACTAACTTTTTTGTCTTTAGTTTTATTTTTAAACTGATTTAAAAAATTCAAATTAATTATGCCCACCAAATCTAAATTAGATAATAGCTCATTAATGAAATTTGATTTGTACCAGTGAATTAGCAATCTTTTAAAAGGAATTTTGATTCTAACAATCTTTCCTGAATTTAATGGACTATGGTATTTTTGAAGATATCCATTTTCAATGGCTGATATGTATTTTTCATTTATAAAATGGGGGCTTAATTCAAACCAAATGTATTTATCCTGACGATTTATTAACGATAAGGTTTTAGCGTAATAATCATCCATTAATATGCCCAATTGGTCTGTTATTTCTTCACTCAATTTTAAAATATATTCACTGTCATATAATTGATATATGGTATCACTTGAATGATCGTCCGAATCTAATATCTGTTGGTAATAAATAGTGAGTTCATCCAGCGCATCACTAATATTAGATGAAAGATGTTGATTAAACTCCAAAAGCTCACTCTGTAAAATTCCTAACTTATCATCCAACTTGGCGTCATGACTTTTAATCAGTTCAGGTTTAATTTTGGAAAAACTCTTTACTTTGGAAGTTCTCGGTTTTATATTTTCTAAATCAGATTTTAGCATCTTAGTATCGCTAATTTCAAATGCAGAGGAAGCTTCAATAAATAGCGCTGAGCCAATGGTGGTAAAAAGTAAATTTGAAGCTTCGATAAAATCATTTTCCTTATCTTTTTCTAAAAGTGGTAAATCCATTAATATTAAGTCTGCGTTGTGACTTCTTGTTTTAATATGATCATTTACATCTTTTTGATCAATAGTATTATCGATTACAACCACATCAGCCCTCATTCTTTTTTTATCCAACATAAGCTGAATAATTTCTTCAATTTGTTTGTTTTCTTTGTCCGTGTTATTTACAAAATAAATCTTCAAATTAGCACTTTTCCACCAGGGAGAATTTCGTAAGAACTTAACCATTTGTAAACCAAGTTCATTTTGCTTATTGAATTCGGTCCACCAAATATTTATTTCTGCATATTTTCCAAAACCTCGATCTTGATCATAATCCAAAAAAAGGATATTATAATCTAAATCTTTAAGCTTATTAGTCATTTCTCCAAACCACTTGGGGTCTTTTGTATTTCTGGCCCATCCCATCAAAATTGTATTTGGATCTACGCCTGTAAATCCATACGTATTGGCTATGGTTTCAATACCTTTAAAAATATTTTGACAGTATAATTTCCGATGAAAAATGGTGTCATCCACTATTTCTTCATCTTTGACTATTTGATGTGATTTTGGAAAAAGTGTTGTTGCAGAGTCTACTTCTATTAGGTCAAAATTAGAAACCATTCCACCCCTTCCCATTATGGATTTACTAAATTCAATTAAATGGGGTCTATTTTTAGTACCTCCGCTGAATAATAATATGTTAGGTTGCCAATTTCGCTTATGTACTGATTTCTTTTGAAGATTTTTTAATGCAGTTTTGACAATCGAAGTCCAAACACTGAACCACACATCACCTGTACCTAATACCAAATCTTTTTTGGATAACCAAAACCAGAATGCCATCATTACAATTACTGCTACTAGAGTAGCAGCTAGATTTAACTGAATCATCAATAAAAAAGTAGCAATGGCACCTATAAGTGACACCGCAATAGGTATTTTAAATTTGGGTCTAAAATCTGGACTGGACCATTGCTCAAGAAAGCAGGAAATATTGATAAATAAATAGGCCGCCATATAAAACATAGCTACAAGCTCTGCAATGACATTCAATTCTCCTATGAGAATACCCATTTCTGCTATGATAAAGGTGAGAAGAAGGGCGTTTCTAGGTTCATTATTCACGCCATGTCCCTTAGCAAAAATTTTAGGGGTAATTAAATCAAGTGACATGGCTTGTAAAATTCTTGGTCCCCCAAGAATACCACCTAAGGCAGATGATAATGTAGCACCCCAAACTCCGCCAAGAACCAATAGTGGTATAGCGCCAAATTCAATAAGTACGTTGTTGTTTGTTTTTAGTATTTCACTATCAATATTATAATAAATAAAAAAAGCCAATGTTAAATAAACTACTAGACCAATGGTGATAGATAACATAGTTCCCCAAGGGATCGATATCCTTGGACTTTTCAAATCTCCACTCATAGCTACACCAGCGGTGAAACCCGTTACTGCAGGAAAAAAAATACCAAATAAAACTGCAAAATTTGGTGATGAAATTTGATCATTTCCCACTGTCAATCCTTTAGCAGATCCTAAAAAAATAGAACCTAAGGAAAGGACAATCAATGCTAAAATTACGTACTGAATTTTAAGGGCAAAACTCGTACTGATATAAGCTACAGCTAAGACAATCAATAATGCAATTGTTCCAATTAGTCTAAGTTTATTCACCGTGATTTCCCCTATTCCAAAAGCATCATTTAAAACCGGAATTAAACTTTCAGAAAACCCGATTAAATAAAGGGCAATACTCAAAGCTGTGGCAAAAAAAATAGTCAGACCTATGGCACCACCAATAGGCAATCCTAAACTTCGGGTAAGCATGTAATAAATCCCTCCCTTGTCAATCTTTTTATCCGTAGCAATTGAGGATACACTTAACCCAGTTGTAACCGAAATTAAATGGGAAAAAACAATTATGAGAACCACTTGAAAGATGCCAGAAGAATATCCGACAACACTACCTAGCCTCATATACATGATCACACCTAGTATGGTAAGGAGTGAAGGTGTTAACACACCACTAAAAGTTCCAAATTTTTTTTGTGTTGACATTAAGTTGTCTTCATATAATTATTAAATATGCTAAAAATGAATTAATATTTTTGTGTAATAATCATATAAAATGCTAGACCACCTCAATATTTTAGAGCTTTCAAATGTACTTGCGGGACCCGCTGTAGGCATGTTTTTTTCTGAACTAGGAGCAAACGTTATAAAAATAGAAAACAAACAAATGGGTGGAGACATGACAAGAAAGTGGAAACTAGCAGAAGAAAAACATGAAGTACCTTCTGCTTACTTCTGTTCTGTGAATTATGGAAAAAAACATAAATTCTTAGACTTTAATAACGAAAAAGACATGACGGTATTAAAAGACTATATCAAGAAAAGCGATGTTGTCATCACCAACTTTAAACATGGAGATGCAGCACGTTTTCAACTTTCTTATAATGATTGTAAATTAATTAATCCTAAAGTTATTTATGCTCATATTGGTGGATTTAAATCAAATCCAAAAAGAGTAGCTTTTGATGTAGTATTACAAGCAGAGACTGGTTTTTTATCCATGTGTGGAACACAAAATGAATTTGCAAAAATGCCTGTTGCTTTAATTGATGTACTAGCCGCTCACCAAATTAAAGAAGGGATTTTAATTGCATTACTAAAAAGACAAAAAACAGGAAATGGATATCACATCAAAACAACTCTTGAAGAAACAGCCATTGCATCATTGATGAATCAGTCTTCAAATTATTTAATGGCTAAACATGAAGCTAAAAGACTTGGCACCTTACATCCTAATATTGCACCCTATGGCGATATCATTACCACTGCGGATGGTAACAAACTGATTTTAGCCATTGGGACAGACAAGCAATTTGATTCATTTTGTGAACTTATCAAATTAACTACAAATATTAATTTCAATACCAATCAAAGAAGAGTAGCTAAAAGAGAGGAATTAATGAAATTGATCAACGACAAAACAAGTATTTTACAATCAAACTGGCTATTAGAAAATTGTCATAATAGACAAATACCTATTGGGAAAATAAAGACAGTTGGAGAAGTGATGAAAGATAGAATTGCACAAGAAATGATCCTAGAAGAAGTAGTTGATAATTATCTAACCAAAAGAATAAAAACAAATTCGTTTGATTTATTGAATTGAATTTAATTTTGAGAGATATTTTGTTATTACAGTAACCAATTTTTTGGCTTCTTCTTTTGATAATTGGCTACCAAAGTTCAATTCATTATCTATTGTATTTAGCTTAACAACTCCTTGACCCAGTACCCAAAAGGAATCATTAAAAGTTTTAGCAAAGGATTTTTTATTAAAGTCTTCTATCTTAAATTTTTTAATGTTTTGAGTAAGTACTTCGTGAGCTTTACCATAACTAAAAATTGATCTTTTAAAGCTGAAACGATCCGCATCAATTTTAATATATTCCATTCCAAATTTTCTCCATAAATACACTCTCAATATTTTATAAAAAAAATAGAACCAAAATGCAAAAAAAGTAAATGCATACCATTGTTGCCCATCAAAAGAATCTGTATACAAACTGAAATACAAAATTGAGATACCTGCACCAAACCAAGCCAATATCCAAATTAACATCAAGTTTGCTTTCCATGATTCTGTTTTTCCTGTGATGATAATTGTCAGAAAATTATCATGTTTTTCATATGATATTTTATCTCCGATCCATTTCATGATACAAATCTATCATTTTATAGAATTTACGTGAATTGAAACTTTATCTTTAAAATTGAGTAAAAGTATTTCTTTTAATTAATTATTTTAGGCACAGAAGTTGCATTGATTGTTAAATGATGAGTTATAAACATTTAGTAATTCTTTTTTTAGGAATAACCATTTTCCGGTTAAATCCCGTAATGAGTCAAACTGACAATGACTACATGGATTTGCTATTATTTTATGTGGATGAGAAATTTGACATTTGTTTCAACAAAGCAATGAAATACACGCTTAAAGAGAAAACGAAAAAAGATCCTTTACCCTACCTGTACGTTTCAAAAGCCAGTTTTGAAATGAGTAGAGATCATAAATACACTAATAATTATCCAAAAGCATATAAAACTGCTATTTCATTTGCGGCCAAATACAGAAAAAAAGATAAAGAGTACAAATTTAAAGAAGATGCTGAAGACTTCATAGATGCATTTAAACTTGTGATTATTGAAGAGATTGAAAATTACATATTAGAAGGAACAGACGCAACCTATGGAAAAGCAACAGGATTATGTAAAAAAACATGTGACATGGATCCCGATGATTATGGAGCAAAATTATTGTATGCTCTTCTTTGTAATTTGACAAAAAACAAGTCTACAGCAAAAGAATACATGAAAATTTGCAAACCTAAACTAGCTGAATACAAAGACAATAAGTTTAGTTTGAAGTACATGACGAAATCGCAGCAGTATATTTTGAAATTCGCTCTATTAGAATATGCAAATTATTACAAGAAAAAAGATCCTGCAAAAGCAAAATCAATGCTTGAAAATGGAAAGCATTTATTTTATGATGAAAATGAATTTTCTAAGCTTAATTATAACCTAGATTTCAAATTAATTTACGACAGCATTTAATCCTAATTGTGATTTAGAATATTTTCTAAAGAGCTAAAAATATGGTCAATTTCATTTTCTTGTATACAATAGGGAACAACAACAGGAAAAACATTTCCAAGTGGTCTCAGGATCACTCCTTTTTGAAGTAATTTCTTGTAAATTTCTTTTCCAGAATCATTAAAATAGGAAGATTTTCCTCCTCTATCCACTTCAATAGCACCTATTGTCCCAATACATCTCGCATCTCTGATAAGTTCATGCGTTTTTAACCTCGAAATATGATAACTAATTCGGTTTTCAATTTCTTTAAGTTTTGGCCAAAAATCATTTTTTTGCATCAAATCAAGTGCTGCATTCGCTGAAGCACAACAAAGCGGATTACCAGTGTAAGAATGACCATGTAAAAATGTATGCTTTTGTTCATCTGAATAAAACGCATCAAAAACCAATGCATTTACAGCTGTTAAACCTAATGGTAGAAAACCACCCGTTACCGTTTTAGATAAACACATGATATCGGGCTTTTCATTTAAGTAATCCGATGCAAACCAACTTCCTGTTCTCCCAAATCCTGTAAAAACTTCATCCGCTATGGTTAATACACCATACTGTTTCGCAATTTCTAGTAGTTTTGATAAGGATGCTGGAGTATACATATTCATTCCAGATGCCCCTTGTACGAGAGGCTCAAAAATAAAAGCACAAATATCATTCCCTTCCACAAGTGAAGTAAACTTAGATAATACCAATTCAAGATTATCTGATGTTGGAAGAGGTATGAAATCAACATCAAACATAAAGTGTTCAAATGGTTCATTGAAACCACCACGAGCAGTAACACACATGCTGCCAAAAGTATCTCCATGATAGGCTCCTTCAAAAGCGATGAATTTATTTCTTTTTTCACCTTTATTGAACCAGTATTGCATACTCATTTTAATAGCAACTTCATTTGCAGTTGATCCGTTGTCTGAAAAAAATACTTTTTTAATATTATCAGGAGTGATTTTAACTATAGTTTCTGCAAGGTCAACAGCAGGTTTATGGGTGAAACCACCAAATGCAACATGCTCAAGTGTATTCATTTGTTCATGTATTTTTTGAGCAATATAAGGGTTACTGTGGCCGTGACCATTTACCCACCAACTAGAAAAACCATCGATGTATCGGTTATTATCTTCATCGTAAACATACACTCCTTCACCACGGGATATTGGTAATATGTCTGACCCTTTCATTTGATCAAATGGGTGCCAGATATACTTTTTATCTCTTTCTTTTAGATTCATGATCATATAAATTTCTCCATTTTGTTTTTTATTAAAGAACCTTGTTCTTTTACCCATGTTTGATTCACATGTTCTACTATGGGGATTCTAGCAATAATTTTTGTTTGAGTCGTATCCTCAATTATCTTTTCTGAGGATGCTACCTCATCACCTACTACTAACAGGCCTAAAACATCTAATCCAACTGATTTTACCTTATCAATAGTTAATAAGGTATGATTTATACTCCCCAGATAGTTTTTAAAAACAATAATAACTTTTGCCTCAAACTTAGAAGCTAACTCAATAAGCATATTCCCTTTATAATTTAAAGGCACCATGACACCGCCAGCACCCTCTATAATAATTTCTTTTGACTTAGGTAATTTTAAGTTATTTAATGAAATATCAATTTTTTCAAGTTTAGCTGCCTCATGTGGTGACATCGGAGCTTTAAGCCTAAAACTCTCTGAATGAATTTTTGTTAAAGGACTGTACAATTTCACTTTCATGCTATCTGAAAAATCTAAATCTCCACATTGTACAGGTTTCCAATAATCATAACCTAAACCTGCACATAAAATGGAAGAACAAACCGTTTTACCAACATTGGTATCTATGGAAGTAACAAAAATTCTCAAATCCTACTGTTTAAAATAGCTAATAACAAATCAATTTCATTTTTTGTATTAAAATCATGAAAACAAATTCGTATCCTTTCCATTCCCTTCTGAACGGTAGGTGATAATATGGCTTTAACAAATAAATTATCATTCATTAATGCAGACTCTATTTTTAGCGTCTTATCAGCCGTAATTAAGCTTATTACTGCTCCATTTGGCCCAGTGATATATTGGTAATGAGAGGATAAAGAATTGATAAAATATGATTTTAGCTCAAAAATACTAGATGTATCTTTTTTCACCAGTGTTTCAATTTGTTTATGTAACTGTGTCACCAATTGATTCGATGGCCCAGTAGTATAAATAAATGATCTTGAAAAGTTAATTAAATATTGTCTTAGCGTTTTCGAGCCAACTACAAAAGCTCCAGAGAGTCCTGCTGATTTACCAAGTGGGTAAACGATTGCTACACAATTAGGATGATTAATAAATTGTTGAGCTTGACCAAGATTATTTTCACCTGTTAAACCCATACCATGCGCTTCGTCAACCATAACTCCAGCACCATATTTTTCCGCTAATTGAAAAACTTCATCCATATCAGGTGAATCACCATCCATACTATACACTGATTCGATTACAATTAGTTTTTTACCTTCAATTTTCAATAATAGTTCTTCTAATTTGGACACATTATTGTGAGAAAAAATTACATGTTTTGCCTTGGAGAGTCTTATCCCATCTCGTAAAGAAGCGTGAATTAATTCATCGCAAATTATAGTGGTTGATCTATCAGCTATGACCGGTAATACACCTATATTGGCCATATAACCTGAATTATAATAAAGAGCAGATGGTGCTCCTAATTTTTTGGCGAAAAATTCCTCAAGATTTTCCACCGCTAAAAAGTTTCCTGAAATAAGCCTGGAACCCGTAGCACCAGAATTTTCTGCTGTAGCAATTCCTAAAAAATCATTAGATGATAAATCCACTAAACCACTGTAGTTTCTTAATTTCCTAAGTAAACCTTTGGATTCTCTATCCTTTAATTTTTGTTTAAAATATGCTTGGAACACATTCATTTAAGATGTGCTATAACTTTTTAACCGAAGTTGTCTTTCGAGGAGTAAAACCATTTTTAATGGCTTTACCTTTTTCTTTTGCTAATTCGTTTCTTTCAATTTTATGTGATGGTCTGGACCATTTTATTTTCTCTGCATATTCAGGTTTTTCTTTATAAGAATCCTTTATTTTCGGCTTATCCCCCTTTTTGTACGCTTTCATAGGAACTAGTCCCAGTTTATTAAATAAATCAAGATCACCATTAAAGTCAGGATTTGGTGTGGTCAATAGTTTATCACCTGCAAATATCGAATTAGCTCCTGCCATAAAGCATAGTGCTTGTCCTTCTTCACTCATTGAAGTTCTTCCAGCGGAAAGTCTTACAGCTGATTCTGGTAACACAATTCGTGTGGCCGCAATCATTCTTATCATATCCCAAATGGGAACTGGTTTTTGTTCTTCTAATGGTGTACCTTCTACTGCAACTAATGCATTGATGGGAACTGATTCAGGTTGAGGCTTCATTAAAGCATAGGTATATAGCATACTAATTCTGTCTTCATCCGATTCACCCATACCTATAATCCCCCCTGAACAAACGGTTAAATTGGCTTTTCTAGCATTATCTATGGTATCTAAACGATCTTGATATCCACGAGTAGAAATAATTTCTTTATAGTATTCTTCAGAAGTATCTAAATTATGATTGTAGGCATATAACCCTGCATCAGCCAACCTTTTTGCCTGGTTTTCAGTAAGCATACCAAGCGTACAACACACTTCCATATCCATCTCATTCACAGACTTAACCATTTCTAACACTTGATCAAAATCACTATCGTCTTTCACATTTCTCCAAGCTGCTCCCATACAAACTCGACTTGAGCCCATATCTTTAGCTTCTTGTGCGTGTTGTTTTACTTCATTGACACTCATTAAACTATTCCCATTAATATCAGTGTGGTATCTAGCCGCTTGAGGACAATAACCACAATCTTCTGGACAACCATCTGTTTTTATAGAAACTAACTTACTGATTTGAACCTCTCTGGAGTCATGGTATTCTCTATGAACTGATGCTGCACGATATACTAGTTCAAGAAGGGGTTGATGATATAATTCAGTAATTTTATTTTTAGTCCATTCCATGCTATCAACTGTTAAAACAGAACAAAAATAGAGAAGTATCGGAATTAATTCAGTATAAATCCATTTCTTTAATTAAAATATGTATTAATGTTAATTTTGTAGGGTGAAAAACTTAATTTTTCTTTTCATTTTTATATCAACTTCTTTAGTTGGACAAGGTCATTCGTTTAAAATTGGAATTTTAAAATACAATGGTGGTGGTGATTGGTATGCTAACCCAACTGCGCTAAAAAACTTGATAAGGTTTTGTAATGCAAACTTAAGCACTAACATTGACCCTATGTATGATGAAATTGAAGTGGGGAATTCATCTATTTTTCAATATCCATGGGTTCATTTGACAGGTCACGGGAATGTGGTTTTTAGCCACAACGAAGCAAACAATCTAAGAAACTATTTAACTTCTGGTGGATTTTTACACATTTCAGACAATTATGGATTAGATCCATTTATCAGAAAAGAGATGAAAAAAGTATTTCCTGAGCTTGATTTTGTAGAACTCCCCTTGAGTCATGAAATATATGAAACACCATATTCTTTCAAAAATGGGTTGCCAAAAATTCATGAGCATGATGATAATTCTCCTCTTGGATTAGGATTAATCTACGAAGGTAAACTTGTTTGTTTTTATGATTTTGAGTGTGATTTGGGAGATGGATGGGAAGATGAAGAAGTACATAATGATAGTGAAGATATCAGAGTAAAAGCATTAAAAATGGGTGCCAATATACTTTGCTATGCCCTAATGGGACCTAATGAATCTAAATAAGGTGCTTTAAATTTAGACCATACAGTAATACGAATAAGCCTGAAATAAATAGCCCCACTCCCATTTCAGCAACAGAAAACATATTAAGTCCTTGTATGATTATGGGGATGATGATAAATCCTACTTGAGCTCCTACATAAACAAAAAAACCTCTCCTTTGAAGAAGGAACATAAAGTACACTCCAATACCTTCAATCAAAAGAAAAATAAGATTCAATAAACTCTCAAACTTCAAATTATCACTTTTTACTTGTATATAGTTATTTATTTGATCAAAAAGGTTTTCATCTACACCCAATTGGGAGTATAAATCACTTACCATTTCTAAGGATTGATCTAATTGTTCTTGCTGAGCTTCCATGTTGGTAAAAGAATTTTGTATAGAACCAAATAACCCCATGAGGATATAAATTCCACTCAAAACACAAAGAACTGTCAAAAAAGAAGGGCGTTTACTTCCAGGAGATTGGCTATCATTATTTTCTTCAAAAGTTGGTATATTTTCACTCATTTTAATCTTCTTCTATTGATTTAGAAATAAATATAAAAAAAAGCCGCGTTAATGCGGCTTTTAAGCGGACCGGACGGGACTCGAACCCGCGACCCCCTGCGTGACAGGCAGGTATTCTAACCAACTGAACTACCGGTCCTAAAAGAGGGACAAATTTAATTTTTTTTAGAGTTATACAAGCAAATCGCTAGAAAATTTAATTTATTTTTTTCTTTTAACTAGATATTGTAGCAAAACATCTTCAAATCCATCTTCGATGTTCACATCTATCACATCAACTTGGTGCTGAATTAACAAGTCATTAAGATTTTTTATATAACTCTCTCTTTTTGCTTGATAAACTTCTTTAATCTCTCTTGGATGCAACTTTAGCTTTTCCCCTGTTTCCATATCTACAACATGGTAGTATCTGTTTTTTAAATCAAATTGATTTTCAAATGAATCATGTTGAACATGAAAAACAACAACCTCGTGGTGATTAAATTTTAAGTGTCTTATAGAGTTATTAAGATCAGTTAAACTATCAATACCCATGAAATCTGTGAATAAAATAACCAAAGATCTCTTTTTTAAAAGAAGCGCAGATCTATCTAACATTGTTGAAATGGCAGTTCCTTTTTTCTTATCTGATGTATATTTTTCTTGAAGTAATTTTTCGAGATGAGTAAAAATATACCGTTGGTGAGGTAATGAAGATTTTGCGGGTGTATAAAAATCGATTTCATCACTAAACAAGGATACCCCAAAAGCATCTCGTTGACTTCTCATCAAAAAAATTAGTGCTGCCGTAGCATCTATAGAAAAGCTTAATTTATTGTAAGTTTTGTTATTAGGAAATAACATGGAAGAAGAGCCATCAATTAAAAAATGACATCTTAAATTGGTTTCTTCTTCATATTTTTTAATGAAGAGCTTATCCGTTTTAGCAAACAGTTTCCAATCAATATGCTTCGTAGACTCGCCGTTATTGTAAAGACGATGCTCAGCAAATTCTACAGAAAAACCATGATAAGGACTTTTATGAAGGCCTGTTATAAAACCTTCTACAACTTGTTTTGCTAGAAGTTCTAATGAACCAAATTTTCTCGCTTTTTTGTAATCAATCAATTAAAGTAGTTCGTTCGCTAAGTTTGCTAATTCTGATCGTTCTCCTTTTTCTAACGTAATGTGGGCAAATAGCTCATTTCCCTTAAGTCGATCTATTAGATAGGATAATCCATTACTTTGTTCATCTAAGTATGGGGTGTCTATTTGAAATACATCCCCTGTAAAAATTATTTTGGTATTCTCCCCTGCTCTTGTTATGATTGTTTTAACTTCATGAGGGGTTAAATTCTGTGCTTCATCTACAATAAAAATAACATTGGATAAACTTCGACCTCTAATAAAGGCCAATGCAGAGATATTTAACTTTCCTTCATCTTCCATTTCCTCAATTTTTCGATATTTTTTTTCATTTTGACCAAACTGATTTTTAATGAATTTTAAATTATCAAAAAGAGGTTGCATATATGGATTAATCTTTTCATCTGCATTTCCGGGCAAGTAACCAATATCTTTATTGCTGAGTGGAACAATTGGTCTTGCTAAAACAATTTGATGATATAAATTATGTTGTTCCAAAGCACTGGCTAATGCCAATAATGTTTTTCCAGTCCCTGCAACACCTTGAAGCGTAACCAATTTAATATCTGGATTTAATAAAGCGTGTAACGCAAAAGTTTGTTCAGCATTTCTAGGCTTTATCCCATATACGTACTGTTTCTCAACTCTTTCTAGGCAATCATCAAGTGGATTATAATAGCTTAGCACAGAACTTTTTCCATTTTTCATAATGTAAAAGCCATTAGCAATCAACTTATTCTTTATGACATTCGTATCTGAAATATTTCCTTGTTTATACAACTTATTAATGTAATCTGATTCTACATTTTCAACCAATTGCTTACCAGTATATAATGTACTATCACGGTCAATTTTACCGGTTTCAAAATCTTCTGCAGTAATATTTAATGCTTTGGCTTTTAATCTGAGGTTAATATCTTTCGAAACAAGTATAACCTTAGAATCCTTAGCCGAATTTTTTAAAGAAAGGGCTGCGTTTAGTATGTGATGATCATTTTTATTACCGAATATTTTAACAGCATCAGCCTCATTCGTATCATTCTCCAAAATGATTCTAAACTTTCCTTTTTCTTCTCCATTAATTGGAATCCAATCTTGTAAGGTATAAGCATTGCTTAATCTATCGAGAATGCGAATAAACTCTCTAGCTTCATAATTTTTAGTGTCATTTCCTCTTTTGAAGTTGTCTAGTTCTTCCAAAACGGTAATGGGTATAGCTATGTCATTTTCTTCAAAACAGTCTAAAACATTGTGGTCGTGTAAAATAACAGATGTATCTAACACAAATATTTTTTTTGATTTTTTAGGTTTTTTGGCCATTACGAGGATAAAATATTTGTTTGGAAAATTAGAAAAATATTACACATACACTATTAAAAATAAGTTATTTGTAATTGAACTTATCAACATTATTTGTAGAGGAAGTTGCAGGTGAAAAATTGCTTATTTTTTCGCTCATCCTCCACTTCTATTTCACATGTTTTTTTTCCGGGTTCTAAATTAGCATAAGTATCTAGTGGAACAGTTAATAATGCATTTTTGTAATTGTATGCGCTATAAATCCATTTTCCATCAATTTTAACATTATATTTTTCCACACCACTTAAGTTATCGGTAACTAAAAATTGAAGATTTTGATTTAAAGTCATTATTTTATTTACCCTCTTAGGCGTAATAAGAGGTGCTACAGAATCTACCATTAATGTAAAGTCTCCGAAATGACTTATGTCCGTGGTAATCCAATCACCAGACACTTGCCCCTTTCTATTTAGCACCTTACCTTTTTTGGAATGGTGAGCAACAATGATCTTACTAGGGTCTTCAAACTCATGTTTATTAAATTTCATTGCGATGATGAATTTTTTCTTTTGGGGTAAATTTTTGTTAGTTAGACTTAAGACGTTGTTTTTAAATTGATCATCAATTTTGTAATCATCATAAAAAGTATTTGAATCTACTTGAACAAAATAATTTTTATTTTCTATTCTAAGTTTTTCATTTTTTTCACTCATTTTTAGCGATTCATATTGAGAATCCATAAAGCTTTTTGTACTAATTAGACTAAATTTTAATATTGAAGTATTCCCACTAACATCCGAAACTTCAATTTTCACATCGTGGATCAACGTATCATTAAAATGAATAGTGCCATTCCCTAATTCTCTGTTGTATATGGGCAAGTTATTTTCAGGATGAATAAATAGCTTATGAATACTCTCCTTTTGCTCATGATAAGCATAATAATCTTTATGGATATTGATTTGTTTATTGGTACTAAAATCTAACGATTTCATTTCTTGTTCAAAATGTATATTTCCGTCAATCCAAACTTTTATACTGAATATTCCACACCTATTTTGAGCCAAATCATATCGATCAATTGCGGATAAACCTAAACCTACTTTACCTGAGATTAGTAAAGGTTCGTTTGTGGTCAAGTTATATAACTGATTAGTCTTTATGAATGAATATTGCTGGTCTTCCATTACTAATAAGTCTTCTTTTCTAAGGGAATAAATTTTGATTTTGCGTAAGATTGGTGGGGTATGATCTTTAACATCAATTCCATAAAGTTGGGGGTTCAAAGGCAATTCAGTTTTAGTCTCTCTAATCTCAAAATGAAGATGAGGCCCAGAAGATCCACCCGTATTTCCAGAATAGGCTATCACTTCTCCCTTTTCAACTCGAATCCGATTTTTTTCCAGCATAAAATCTACTTCTTCTGACTTTTTCGCGTATTGTTCTTTTCTAATAAACTGTTCGATTTTTTTTGGGAAGTGGTCTAGATGTGCATACACACTGGTTAACCCATTAGGGTGATCCACATAAATAGCCTTTCCATATCCCCAGTGTGAAATTTTTATACGAGATACAAAACCATCTTCAACGGCATATATTCTATAATTAATAGTTCCGTTCGTTTTTATATCTAAACCCGTATGAAAATGATTTGTTCTTAATTCACCAAAATTACCAGATAATATTATGGGGATACCGATAGGCGACCTGAAATTGGTTTGCTTTTGTTGAGCGTAAGCA
>JAYYEV010000058.1:0-13189 GCA_036159515.1 Bacteroidota bacterium
GCTAGACTTAGGATCTAGTGCCGCAAGGCATGGGGGTTCGACTCCCTCTACCCGCACCAAGTTAAAATGGCATAGGCAGTTTGTTTATGCCATTTTTACATCATATAATAAAGTAAAATAACATGGACGTTAGCGTTAAAAACAGAGATGCATTAAATGCAGTTTTAACGGTGAAGATATCTAATAAAGATTATGCTACACCTTATGAGAATTCATTAAAAAGGTACAGAAAACAGATTCAAATGCCAGGTTTTAGGAAAGGTCATGTTCCTGCTAGCATTGTAAAAAAGAAATATGGCCCATCTATTTTGGCAGAAGAAATTGATAAAATTTTAAATAAGTCAATTTATGATCATATTACAGAAAATAAGCTTAATATCCTTGGAAATCCATTACCAATTGAAGATGAAAAGAAACAAATTGATTGGAATAATCCTGGCGATTTTGAGTTTGCATATGAATTGGGTATTGCTCCAGATTTTAATTTAGATCTTCCTGGTAAATTTAAGTTTACTCGTTATCAGCCTAAAATTGACAACAAGCTTGTAGATAAACAAATAAATGATTTTGCTAAGCGTTATGGAAAATTAGTGGGCATAGATGTCGCATCTGAAAGTGATATGATATTGGCTAATTTTAAAGAACTTAACGAAAAAGGTGAAGTTGTAAAAGAAGGATTTAATCATAGTTCCACCGTTTCGATTGAGTTTGTAGATGATAAAAAAGCGAAAAAGAAACTCATAGGTCTAAAGCCTAAAGACGAATTAGTGATAGATCCAAAAGTAATTAGTAGGGGCGATGCTGACATGGCATCTATGCTAGGAATAGAAAAAGATAGAGCTAAGTTGTATAATAGGAATGTATTACTAACTGTTAATGAAGTTAAAACACTAGAACCTGCTAATGTAGATGTAGCTCTCTTTGATAAAATTTATGGAGCAGGAGAGGTCAAAACCGAAGAAGAATTTAGACAAAAAATTATTTCTGATTTAGGGAATATGTTTAAAGCGGATACGGATCGAATATTCAAAACCGAAGTTACCAAAACCATCATAAAAAAATTAAAACTTAAACTTCCTGATGAGTTTCTTAAAAAATGGATTTTAAGTTCAAATAAGGAGGCGACTAAAGAGCAAATTGATTCTGATTATGAAAAGTATGCTGATGGTTTAAAGTGGCAGTTAATTGAAAATTCCATCATAAAGGATCAAAATATCAAGGTAGAAGGAAGTGAATTGTTGAACTTTGCTATGGAGCTCATTGGAAATCAATATGCACAATATGGAATGATGATTCCTGGAGAGGATGAACTTAAAAAAGCAGCTCAAAATGTGCTTTCTAATCAAGAAGAAGCTAGAAAGTTGAATGATATGATTTATGACAGAAAAGTTATGGATTACTTAAAAAACACATTAAAAATCACAGATAAAGAAATCTCTCACGAAGATTTCGTTAAAAAGTCTGCTGAGGCCATTCAATAAATCCCTAAATTACAAACAAAAGAATCTACAATGAATCCAAATAGTAGCGAAGAATTTAGAAAATATGCCACAAAACACCTTGGAATATCTAGTCTAACACTTGATAAGTATACTTCTGCAGTTCCTAATGTTCCACTTGGAATGACACCAAATATCATTGAAGAAAGGCAAATGAATATTGCGGTCATGGATGTCTTCTCTAGGCTTATGATGGATAGAATTATATTCTTAGGAACGGGTATTGATGACTATGTGGCCAATATTATAACGGCCCAGTTACTGTTTTTGGAATCCATGGATGCGAAAAGAGATATTCAGATATACATTAACTCACCAGGAGGATCTGTTTATGCTGGTCTTGGAATATATGACACTATGCAGTATATAAACCCAGATGTATCTACTATTTGTATAGGAATGGCTGCTTCAATGGGCGCTGTTCTATTGTGCGCTGGTCAAGATGGAAAAAGAACTGGTTTAAAGCATGCTAGGGTAATGATCCATCAACCTCTTGGAGGAGCTCAAGGTCAAGCTTCAGACATTGAAATTACAGCTAGAGAAATTCAAAAGCTTAAAAAGGAGCTTTACGAAATAATTTCGCACCATACGAAAAAAGACTATGAAACGGTTTGGAAAGACAGTGATCGAGACTACTGGATGACGTCTGAAGAAGCAAAAAAATATGGTATGATTGACGAAGTACTAGCTAAAAAATAACATGTCAAAAGCCCAAGACGATAGCATTAGATGTTCCTTTTGTGGTAGGGAGAAAAAAGATGTTAATGTACTCATTGCAGGTATTACGGGTCATATTTGTGATTCTTGCATCAGTCAGGCACACTTAATTGTAGAAGAAGAAGCAGGTGTAAAATCAAGCGCAGAAATTGAAAAATCCCTAAAATTATTAACCCCAGAAGAAATAGTACAACACCTTAACAAGCATGTCATTGGCCAAGAAGATGCCAAAAAAGTCTTGGCGGTCGCTGTTTATAATCATTACAAAAGATTACTTCAAAAAGGGAAAACTCAAGATGATATAGAAATTGAAAAATCAAATGTTATCATGGTTGGAGAGACGGGAACAGGCAAAACGCTTTTGGCTAGATCAATAGCTAAGCTGTTAAATGTTCCTTTTTGTATTGCTGACGCAACTGTCCTTACGGAAGCTGGATATGTTGGTGAAGATGTTGAAAGCATCCTTTCTCGATTATTACAAGCTGCTGATTACGATGTAAATGCAGCTGAAAAAGGCATTGTATTTATTGATGAGATTGATAAAGTGGCAAGAAAGAGTGATAATCCATCCATTACAAGGGACGTCTCAGGAGAAGGGGTGCAACAAGCCATGTTGAAGTTATTGGAAGGAGCGCAAATTAGCGTACCACCTCAAGGAGGTAGAAAGCATCCAGAACAAAAAATGGTTCAAATCAATACCAAGGACATCCTATTTGTTTGTGGTGGGGCTTTTGATGGGATTTCTAAAATAATTGAGAGAAGAGTCAAAAGTCAATCCATTGGTTTTAATGCATTATCTAAAGATGAATTCAATGAAGAGAGACTACTGTCTCATGTGAATCAGTTAGACATCAAAAAATTTGGTCTAATTCCTGAATTAATAGGACGTTTCCCTGTGTTAACGTATTTAAATCCTTTAACCAAAGATATACTGTTAAGCATTCTAACAGATCCTCAAAATGCGCTTCTCAAACAATACGTTAGATTGTTTGAAATGGATGAAATTAAATTGACCATTCAACCGTCTGTTTTGGAATTCATTGTTGATAAGGCAATTGAACTGAAGCTTGGGGCAAGAGGACTTCGTTCCATTTGTGAAGCTATTTTAACAGAATCAATGTTTAATGCTCCATCAAGTGATGTAAAAGAGTTAGTGATAGACCTTGAGTATGCTCAAAAACAATTTTCAAAATCAAAAATAAGTAAGCTTAAAGTAGCTTAATCAATTTTATTATACCTTACTATATTAAAATCATGAGGATTCTTATCATCCTTTACGTGTTCCATGATTGTTTCTGATGTCCAATTTTTTCTATTTATTTCTGGAAAAAAGGTATCCCCATCAAATGCAGTTTCAATATGAGTAATGTACATTCTATCTACTATGTTCATTTCTAAGCATTTTTTATAAATTTCACCTCCACCAATAATAAATAATTCATTGCTTTTCAGATTCTTTTTGACGTATTCAATGCTGTCTTCTATACTATGTACAATCACACATCCTTTAGCAGTGTAATTTTCATTTCTAGTAATTATGATGTTATTTCTGTTTTTAAGTGGTCTATATTTTTCAGGAATGCTTTCAAAATTTTTTCTTCCCATTATTACTGGATGATGGATTGTGGTGTCCATAAAAAACTTCATGTCTTTTGGGAGATGCCATATTAACTGGTTGTTTTTACCAATTACACGATTTTTTGCAACGGCAACAATTAGTGAAATAATCATATTGAAACGGCTGCTTTTATATGAGGGTGTGGATTGTAATTAATCAGCTCAAAGTCTTCAAATGTGAATGCAGTAATTTCTTTTACATTAGGATTAATCTTCATTTGAGGTAGAGGTCTAATGTCTCTTGAAAGTTGCTCATTTGCTTGATCAATATGATTATTATAGAGGTGGACATCCCCAAAAGTATGAACAAAGTCTCCAGGCTGTAAATTTGTAACTTGGGCTATCATCATGGTGAATAAGGCATAGGATGCAATATTAAATGGTACTCCAAGAAAGGTGTCAGCACTTCTTTGATACAATTGACAAGATAGTTTTCCTTCACTAACATAGAATTGGAAAAATGCATGACATGGAGGTAAGGCTGCTTTACCATTTTTTACGTTTTCAGTAAAGCTTTTTGAGGTGTCGGGTAAAACACTCGGGTTCCATGCAGAAACGATCATTCTTCTACTATTAGGATTATTTTTTATCTGATCAATAAGATCTTTAATTTGATCGATTCCTTCTGAGTTCCAATTTCGCCATTGATGACCATAGACTGGCCCTAAATCTCCATTTTCATCTGCCCACTCATCCCATATTCTAACTTTATGATCTTTCAAGTATTGGATATTGGTTTCCCCTTTTATAAACCATAACAGTTCATGAATAATAGATTTTAGATGCAGTTTTTTTGTAGTTAATAGTGGAAATCCTTCAGAAAGATTAAATCTCATTTGGTACCCAAAACAACTAATAGTTCCAGTTCCTGTTCTGTCACCCTTTTGAGTGCCATTTTCAAGTATATGTTTTAGTAAATTGTGATATTGTTTCATATTCTTTTTAAAGAAAGCTTAAAAATAAAGGGTAATTAAAAATGACCTCGAAAAAGTTAAAAAAATTTATCAACGGTCTTTAAAAAGCCATCCCAACTATGGTTGCTGACAACAAGGAAGCTAGTGTGCCAGCTAATAATGCTTTTAAGCCTAATTCCGAAAGTAGTTTTCTTTTAGACGGAGCTAGAGATCCAATTCCTCCAATTTGAATTCCTATTGAAGCAAAATTGGCAAATCCACATAACATGTAAGTAGCCATAGTTATGGACTTTTCTTCAGTAAATACTCCTGCTGATTTCATATCACTTAGACTGATATATCCTATAAATTCGGTCATAATTAATTTTTCACCTATCAATCTACCAACTAAGGTGATGTCTTCTGAACAAATACCTATTATCCACATAAAAGGGGCAAATACGTAGCCTAAAATGACTTGTAAAGAAAACTCATTAAATTGTCCATTACTTATTCTTTCTATCCACCCATTAAGTCCTGTAATACCGCCAAATTTAATGAGTAAAAAATTAGCCATGGCAAGGAAAGCAATGAATACCAGTAACATAGAAGCCACATTCACAGCTAGCTTAAGACCTTCAACTGTTCCATTAGAAATGGAATCAAGTACATTGCTACCTATCTTTTCTTTAGTGACTTCTACTTTAGAATTAATGGCTTCTTTTTGTGGAATAAGTATTTTGGATACGATTACTGCACCTGGAGCAGCCATGAAAGATGCAGCCAATAAATGTTTAGCAAATTTCAATCTTTCTACCGGGTCATCTCCTCCTAAAAATGCAATATAAGCTGCTAGCACTCCACCTGCTAGCGTAGCCATTCCTCCAGTCATGACTAGTAGGATTTCAGATCTATTCATATTAGATAAGTAGGCTTTGATCATTAGAGGGGATTCAGTTTGCCCTAAGAAAATATTACCTGCAACTGATAAACTTTCCGCACCAGATAATTTTAGAATTTTGGTCATTAAAACTGCAAGAAAGTAGACTATTTTTTGAATTATTCCGAAGTAGAATAAAACACTGGTTAAAGCAGAAAAGAAAATGATGGTGGGAAGTACTTGAAATGCAAATAAAAACCCATGCTTTTCAGTATCTAAAAATGAGCTAAATAAAAACTTTGTTCCCTCTTTAGAAAAATCTAAAATTTTAACAAATCCTTTTCCAAGTATATCAAACCCCATTCTAAAATACTCAAGGAAACCGATACCCAAAGGATTAATGATCAAAAACGCTAATAGGACTTGTACACTTAAACCAATGAAAATTACCTTCCATTGTATGCTTTTCCGCTGTTCACTAAAAATAAACGCTATAAAGAGAATAAATACTATTCCGACTAATCCTCTTAATATGGAAACTATTGATAAATCCATTTACCTAATTAACGTATTTTTTTATATATGTATGTATTACCTTCGCTAGAAAGTTTTAGGACAGTATCAGTTATTGCTAAAAATTCCATTTCATATGTTACCTTTTCAGGAATAATCCCATCTTGGGTAAGTTCGCCTATTTTTTGATCACCATTTTTTAAAATAAGAGAGGAGTTCCCTAATTCGTCATTTACAAGAAATAATGAATCAATAAAAGTAGTGCAAATGGGAGTACTTGTTAGTATTATAGTAGAGTCAATGTATGACCAGATGCCATTTTGCATGTCGTCATGAAAAATGAAATTACCATTTGATTTTTCCAAAGACAATTGATATTTATCATTTTGAGGGACCTCCATACTATCTGTGCTGTCCCATTTCACATACTCAATTTCCCAAACCCCTAATAATTGTTTTTCAACAGATTTAGAGCAATTGAATAAAAAAATAATTGCACAAGAAATCATTAACTTCTTGATAATAAATAGCTGCTTAAGCTTTTTTTCTCTTATTAATTTCATCTCTCAGTCGTGAGGCTGATTCATAATCTTCATTTTCAATGGCGTCTTTTAATTGAGAATTCAATTCTTTAACTGTCATTCTTTCGATTGGATTTTGAGTTATTTCCTCTACATTAATTTCTGGGGTTACTTCATCAGCTTGATCTTCTACATCATCGTCATCTAAAATAATTCCAGCTGAACTCAGTACAAATTCATAGGTGTAAATCGGACACTCGAAGCGTATGGCAAGAGCAATAGCATCGGAAGTTCTTGAATCAATTTCTATCTCTTTTCCTTCATGTTCACATATGAGCTTTGCAAAGAATATCCCTTCGACTAAATTGTATATGATTATTTCAGTAATATTTATTTTAAAAAGCTCAGCAAAGTTTTTAAATAAATCATGTGTAAGTGGTCTGCTTGGAGTCATTTTTTCTAACTCTATTGCAATGGCTTGAGCCTCAAAGCCGCCTATAATTATGGGAAGTCTTCTTTTACCAATGGATTCGGAAAGAACTAGGGCATAAGCACCTGATTGGGTTTGGCTATATGATAGCCCTGCAATTTCTAGTTTAATTTTATTCATATTAAGAAAAAAATTGGAGATAATTTCCCAATCATTACTTAATTATAAATATAGTGAATTAAAGTCATTAATTTTGAGTAGCTGAAAATTTCTTTACAGCTTCAGTTAACCTAGGAAGTACTTCAAATGCATCACCTACAATTCCGTAATCAGCTGCTTTAAAAAATGGTGCTTCGGGGTCTGTGTTTATTACGACTATAACCTTACTTCCATTCACTCCAGCTAAATGTTGAATTGCTCCTGATATTCCAGCCGCAATGTATAGATTAGGTCTTATTGCAACTCCGGTCTGACCAACATGTTCATGATGTGGTCTCCATCCAATATCTGCAACAGGTCTGGAACAGGCAGTTGTAGCGCCAAGAGCATTAGCTAAATCTTCTACAATTCCCCAGTTCTCAGGTCCTTTTAAACCTCTTCCAGCAGAAACCACTAATTCAGCCTCTGGTAAAGGAACACCGTCGCCTTGCGATTTAAGTTCTTTTACTGTGATACCAAATGTTCCTAAATCGGGGTTAAATTCTTCAATATTAGTGTCTTTTTGATTAAGTTGAGGTACTAAAGAGTTTGGTAGAATTGAAATTACTTTTTTAGCAGAATGTAGCGCCACATGAGCTATGGCCTTTCCAGAATATACATTGGTTTTCACTACAAAACCGTTACTTGTATCGGGTAAGTCTATAGCACCTGAAATATGACCGGCATTTAATTTGGCTGATATTCTAGGACCAACACCTTTCCCAGTTTGGTCCTGTGCAAGCACTACAATTTCGGCATCAGTTTTTTCTACTGCTGCTCCAATTAGGTTGGTAAGTGCTTGATCATTGCTTTCAACAAGACTTCTGCAAGTCAAAATATTTTCTGCTCCATAATCACCTAGTTCTTCAAGTATTTCATTAGAGCAGTCACCATAAGTTACTACGGTTACTGAACCTAATTGACTACCATAGTAGACAGCTTCCATTGCTGCTTTACTTATTTTGTTTTTTACTTCTACAAAAACGACTACTGACATATTATATAACTTTTGCTTCGTTGTGTAATAATTCGACTAATTCATCCATATTTTCTGGTTCAAGGTATTTGCAGCCAGATTTAGCATCAGGTAGTTCAAATTTCACTACTGAACTTAACGGCTCTTGTTCGATAGGACTAATCACATTTAAAGGTTTGGTCCTGGCGGCCATTATCCCTCTCATATTTGGGATACGCTGTTCAGCCATTCCTTTTGCTGCACTTAGCACAAATGGAATGTTCACTTCTACCACTTCAACACCACCTTTTACATCTCTTTCAAGAGTGGCTACATTATTTTCAACATCCAGTTTGGTTGCAAGTGATACAAATGGAGTATTTAACATTTCTGCAATCATTCCTCCTATTTGGGCTCCGTTGTAATTTATGGTTTCTTTTCCGGTAAGAATGATATCAAAATCTTCATTTTTTGCGTATTCTGCAATTTGTTTAGCAACAAAATAAGGATCTGAAGGAACGGCATCAATTCGTACAGCATCATTTGCCCCAATAGCCAACGCTTTTCTAATTGTAGGATCGTCCGAAGCAGAACCCACTGTAATTGTTGTTACTGAACCCCCTTGAGCTTCAACTAGCTCAAGAGCTCTGACTAGTGCATACCACTCGTCATAAGGATTTACAATGTACTGCACACCATTTTCATCAAATTTTGTATTGTTTTCTACAAAATTTATTTTACTTGTTGTGTCAGGTACTTTACTAATGCATACCAATAATTTCATTGAAATTGAGTTAAAATTTTAAAGTAGGCTAAATTAATTATTTATGTCAAGATGACCTATATTGATTAGGAAAATATGATTCAATCATAATAAATTAATCGTTTTTTTAATACTGATAAACTAAAGTGATTTTTAATGTAGATTTTTGTACTATTGTTAACTATAAAAATCTATTTTTGACCTTCAATAAAAGTTAATGAAAACAGTACAGTATAGAGAGGCACTTAGAGAAGCAATGGTAGAGGAGATGAGAATTGATCAGAATGTTTTTTTGATGGGAGAAGAAGTTGCCGAATACAATGGTGCATACAAAGTATCACAAGGTATGCTTGATGAATTTGGACCAGAAAGAGTTATAGATACCCCAATTGCTGAATTAGGATTTGCCGGTATTGCTGTGGGAGCTGCTATGAATGGATTAAGACCTATCGTAGAATTTATGACATGGAATTTTGCATTATTGGCTTCTGACCAAATAATTAATAGTGCTGCAAAAGTATTGCAAATGAGTGGTGGCCAATATTCTTGTCCAATTGTGTTTAGAGGAGGAAATGGACAAGCGGGTCAACTTGCAGCAACACATTCACAAAGCTTTGAATCTTTCTATGCTCATGTTCCAGGTCTAAAAGTAGTAACACCATCTACACCCTACGATGCAAAAGGATTACTTAAATCTGCCATTAGAGATGATGACCCTGTTTTAATTATGGAATCCGAAAAAATGTATGGTGACAAAGGAGAAATCCCAGAGGGAGAATATTTAATACCCATTGGAAAAGCAGATATTAAGAGAAAGGGGGATCATGTTACTCTTGTTTCGTTTGGAAAGATTATAAAGGTGGTTCATGAAGCGGCAGAGGTTTTGCAAAAAGAAGGAATTTCTTGTGAGATTATTGATTTGAGGTCTGTTAGACCAATTGATTACAATACGGTGGTTGAGTCGGTAAAGAAGACTAATCGATGTGTTGTAATTGAAGAAAGTTGGCCTTTAGCTTCCATCTCTGGTGAAATTGCTTATCATTTACAACGATACGCTTTTGATTATTTAGATTCACCAGTGATTAGAGTAATGCAATCCGATACTCCATTTGCCTTCTCAAAGGTGTTAATTGAAGAAGCTCTTCCCAATGTAAGTAGAATTGTGAATGCGGTGAAATCGAGTCTGTACGTAAGTTAATCTACAAGGCTGAAATTAACAGATCTAAATCCTTGTAGGGTAAATCAAATGTTTCACCCAAAAAGGACGATGTTAGTGAACCTTTGTAAATGTAGACACCGTGTCTGAATCCTTTTTCTGTTTGGATAATTTTTTCACATCCTCCTCTTTCAGCTATTTCTAATAGTAGAGGAGAAAATATGTTTGAAAGACTATAACTAGCTGTTCTAGAAACCCTTGATGCTATGTTAGGAACCCCATAATGAACTATACCAAATTTTTTAAATGTTGGTTTTTGATGTGTAGTAATTTTTGATGTTTCAAAACATCCCCCTTTATCAATACTTACATCCACAATAACAGAGCCTTCTTTCATGTTTTTAATCATGTCTTCATTGACAACACATGGAGTTCTTCCGTGAGGAACACGTAATGCACCTATTGCAACATCACATCTTCTCAAAGCCTTTTCTAATACTTTGGGTTGGATTACGGATGTAAAAACCTTATGACCTATCTCACGTTGTAATCTTCTGAGTTTAAATAGTGAGTTATCAAAAACTTTCACAGAAACTCCAAGAGATAATGCGGCACTAGCAGCAAATTGACCGACTGTTCCTGCGCCAATTATAACCATTTCTGGAGGAGTAATTCCTGCTAATCCACCTAACATTAATCCTTTTCCATCATTTGCATTACTCATCAGTTCAGCAGCAATAAGAACAGATGTAGTTCCAGCAATTTCGCTCATAGATCTTACAATTGGAAACGAACCACTTTCATCCTCTATATAGTCCCATGCTATAGCAGTAATTTTCTTTTCCATGAGCTTTTTAAGTGTACTTTTTGGTTGCGCAGAAAGTTGGAGGGCTGAAAATAAAATTTGTTTATACTTCATCATTTTAATTTCCTCCTCATTAGGTGGGGAAATTTTAAGTATGATATCTGCTTTGTATATTTCTGCAGTATCGTAAATGATTTCAGCTCCACTTTCACTGTACTCATTATCGCTGAAATTGGCGTTTTTCCCTGCATTAGATTCGATAACTACTCGATGACCGTTGGCTACTAATAGGCCCACAGATTCCGGAACTAAAGCTACTCTTTGTTCTTGGAATTCTGTTTCTCTAGGAATACCAATGTATAATTTTTGCTTTTTTCTTCCTACCTCCAATTTTTCTTCTTGAGGTGAAAGTGCTACTTCTAATGCAAGTGATTTTAAGGCGTCTCCAGATGAAATCATATTGAAATGGTGATTATGCGATATTGTTCTTCAACGATTATGGAAATATCTACGTGTTTCTTTGGTAAAAAGTTAAGAAATTTTTCTGGCCATTCAATAAAACAAAGTGGGTCCTCTTTTAAATAATCAATAAATCCAAGGTTTTCTACTTCTTCTTCTTTTTCGATTCGATAACCATCGATATGAAGAATTTCTCCTATGCTTTCACCGAAATAGTTATTAATGATACTGAATGTGGGAGATGAAGAATCAAATACGCTAAAATTTTCTAGAACTCGCTTGATTAAAGAAGTTTTTCCGCTTCCCAGGTCCCCTCTAAACGTAAAAATCTTATATACTGGAATCATGTTAAAGATTGCTATTGCAACCTCATCAAGCTCCTCTATCGACTTTATTTTGAACTTTTTATTCATTATTGCTTAATAGCAATGTATACTAGTTCATCTGGGTTAAGTCTCATTTTTTGATAATTCAAATTTTTGAGATCAGTTCTGGGATTGAAAATTTCAATTTTAAAACCAGCCTCCTTTAACTTGCTAGGGTAATCTTTTCCGTATAATCTTAGATGATCTTTCTGCCAAAAATGCTTTTCTCTTTCTTTAGGATCTGTAATTGTGGAATCTTCATATGTAGTTTCACTCTCATAATTTATGGGGACTTGAAAAATACCCCATCCTCCTTTTTTCATTACCCTGTAAAGCTCTGTCATACATTGGTGATCGTCTTCAACATGTTCTAGTACATGGTTACAAAAAATCACATCAAATACATTTTCTTCAAGGGGTATTTGGTGTAAATCGAAGTGAAGATCCGCTAAAGGAGATTCAAGGTCAGCAGTTGTGTAATTTAAATTTGGTTGCTTTTTAAATATGGGGTAAAAGCATTGTTCTGGAGCAATATGTAATAGATTGATTTTTTTAGCATTAAAAAAATTACTTTGTTTTAGGTAAAGCCATAATAGCCGATGTCTTTCAAGTGTTAAATCATAGGGACATAGTACATTTTCTCTATGAGCAATATCTGAACCGTAAGAAAGAAATTTCCGGAATTTACGTTCACATACTGGGCATTCTACATTGGACCCTTTAAAAGCAATCGGAGCAACTAATCTAAACACGTAACTTAATCTAATTAATAGGGGTCTAGGTAATGTATTTAAGAGGTATTTATATATAGTTTTCATTTCAATAACTCTTCAATTTTTTCAGCATAATCTAAAGAGTCGTCTCTGTAAAAATGTAATTCTGGTGTTCTTCTTAGTTGATTCTTTACAATCTGACTAAGCTGATGTCTGATAAATTTAGATGATGAATGTACTTTTTCAAATACTTCATCATTATCCTTTCCTCCAAAAATGCTTAGATAAACTTTAGCAATAGATAAATCAGGACTCATCCTTACTGTAGTTACACTTACCATAGCTCCCATACAAACTGTAGAAGCGTTTTTTTGGAAAAAAACACCTAACTCTTTTCTTATCACATTCGATATTTTTTCCTGTCTTATGCTCATGAAGGTTGCAAATTTAGAAAAACTAATCAGTTGATCACAATACCTCATCGTAATGGTTGTTTTATAAAATAGTTCATCAACTATATTAACTTTGTTCTTCTAATGAAAAATTTGTTCAGGATAGCGAAAATTACATTACAGTTTAAAAACACGCTGTTTTTCAATTTGATGTTTAACATATTAGCTATGTTTTTTTCACTGTTTTCATTTGCCATGATTATCCCCTTACTTAGAGTAATTTTCAATACAAAAGAATCTATTAAGTCACTAT
>JAYYEV010000059.1:0-17800 GCA_036159515.1 Bacteroidota bacterium
GTCACAAAAGATAAGTTCTATTACAGACGCTTTAATTCAAAAAACTTAAAATTATGCCAAGATCAGTAAATAGTGTAGCAGCCAAGGCAAGAAGAAAAAAGATATTAAAACAAGCTAAAGGTTACTACGGAAGAAGAAAAAATGTACACACTGTTGCTAAAAATGCTGTAGAAAAAGGTTTACAGTATGCATACAGAGACAGAAGACAAAAGAAGCGAAATTTCAGAGCGCTTTGGATACAAAGAATAAATGCTGGAGCTAGACTACACGGAATGAGTTATTCTGAGTTTATGGGTAAAATTAGCGATAAGGGTATCCTTCTCAATAGAAAAACTCTTGCGGACTTAGCTATGAATCATCCTGAAGCTTTTAAAGCAGTTGTCGATTCAATAAAATAGATTATTAAATAGTAGTTATTAAGCTAGGGGTTCATTTTGAACCCCTTTTTTTTATCCCATTTTCTCATAAACTTCAATTGTTCTAATTCAGAGTTAAATGATATAGCTACCTTTTGATTTAGCAATCGGTTAACGCTATCGAGTAATTTTTCATTGGATTGAATATTATCTCTATAGAAATGTACAAATTTGAGTACCCAAAAGGCGTCAAATGTGAAGAAAAATCGTTTAACTAAAGAAGGATGATTTACAGAGTTATTTGTAATATCCTTTTTTTGCTTCAACCATGTTTTTTCATTCATAAATGTTTTTACAGCTTTTGGAAAAGCTTCATAGGTAAGTTTATTCTCTTTAATTAAATCAACCCATTTTTTAAGGTCCAAAAAAGCATTAAATGAATAGGTAAATGATAAATCTTTCTTATTGGTTTTAGCTTCTAACATAGCTCTACCAGTTCCAAAAGGAACTCTATCTGAAATTCTTGATGAAGGAATCACTTTAGTATTCGTAATTTCTCCAAAATTTTCACCTTTTATCAATTTATTGATAAAATAAAAATCTTCACCTGCTTTTCTTCGGTTCATTCCTCCTTGTCTAGCATAAGACAATGCGGTGAGAGCAAATGCGCTTCCTATTGTATGAAAAGCAAAAGGAAACCCTGCAAAAGACAAGGCATTTTTATAATACCTTAAATGCAACTCATAACTACATATTAATTGATAATGATCATCTGTATATTCTCCACTTAACGGGTGTTCAAAATGAATGGAAACAGCAGTGTGATCATGATTACTAAAGTGAGAGAAAATCGAATTAAGGTAGTTTTCTTCTACAATGGTATCGGCATCAAGGCCTACTATTAGTCCATTTTTCTTAAGTTGAAGAAATCGTCTTAAAGCTAAATCCATTCCAATTTTTCTTCCCCACCCTACACCAGCATGTTTATGGGCTAGATCACCTATCATAAAAGGGAAAAGACTCATACTTTTGCTATTATTCAACTCGGCATATTCACTAAGTAATGTAAATGTCTTTTGATTATGATCTTTAATAATTGTATCTGCAAAAACGGAATGATTAATAATGGCTATGATTTCAACACTAAAACCTAATTTATTATGTTGTCTAAAAAGGGAATCTAAGGTAGAAATCACATTTTCTTCATTGTAAATAGGAATAACAATGATTATTTCTAGACCATTATGTGGGCTTTGTGTGCAAAATAAATCTAGATGTGGGTAACGTTTAAAATAGTTTTCAGCTATGGAGACAAACGATTTTTCACCCATGTGGATTCTTTTCTAATATATACTATTCTATCATGTAACCTACTTGGTCTGCCCTGCCAAAATTCCAATTTCATTGGTGTAAGGCAAAATCCTCCCCAGTGAGGTGGTCTTGGAACAGCCATATTTTTGAATTTTTTATCAAAGTAATCTAACCTTTCTGTTAACTCATTTCTATCCTTTAGAATTTCACTTTGATTAGATGCCCAAGCACCAAGCTGACTTGCTCTAGGTCTTGCATTGAAATATTGATCAGAGATGGTTGAGCTTACTTTTTTTATTTTTCCTTCAATTCGTATTTGACGCTCTAACTCCCCCCAAAAAACATTAAGAGCACCATTGCTATTTTGATCTATATCTTGACCCTTACTGGAATTGTAATTCGTATAAAAAATAAAACCATCTTCATTAACCCCTCTTATGTATAGCATTCTAGATGATATTATTCCATCTTTTGTTGCAGTAGATAAGCAAGCGGCATAAGGATCTAATATTTGACTATCAATCGCTTCCTGAAACCAAACAGCATATTGCTGAAATGGATCATCAGAAGCCATATCTTCCGAGAACGGTTTATCTGCAAAATCTCTTCTAACTGTACTAATGTAATTTTTAACGTTATCTATTGACATCGATCAAAAATAACTAATTTAGGAGTATGAAAGCGGAAAGTTCATCTATTTTAGGCGTAATTCCTTCCCGATTTAACTCCACAAGACTTGAGGGTAAGCCACTGATGAAAATTGGTGACAAAACTATAATTCAGCATGTGTATGAAAATTGCGCAAAAGTGTTAGATAACCTAGTAGTTGCAACAGATGATCAGCGAATTTTTGATGCAGTAGAAGCATTTAATGGGAATGTTACCATGACTGACAAAGCCCATTTAACAGGCTCGGATAGATGTCTTGAAGCGGTCAATTTATGGGAAGAAAGCCAAAATAAAACATTTGGTTTGGTATTTAATATACAAGGAGATGAACCATTTATTCACGAGGACCACTTACATCAATTGATATCCTGTTTTGAGGATAACAAAACTGAAATCGCTACGTTAGCCATTAAGGTCAGCAACTTTGATGAATTAAAAGAGGGCAAGGTGTACTTGGTGAAAGACTATACAGATTTTGCCATGTATTTTAGTCGCTTCCCCATTCCATTTAACAGAGACATGCCTAAAGAAAATTGGATAAAGCACACGGATTATTACCATCACATTGGATTATATGGTTTTAAAAGAAATGTACTTGAAAAATGTGGTGTCCTGCAAGCAAGTACTCTTGAAAAAACAGAAAAACTGGAGCAACTAAGATGGATGGAAAATGGAATGAAGGTTAAGGTTGGAATTACTAAACATCCCTCCTTTGGAGTAGATACATTAGAAGATCTAGAAAATGCACGTAAACAATATTCATCCATTTAAATAAGAGATATTGAAGTCAAGAATTAACAGAATTATTCAAAAGGAAGTTGAAGCCATTCAAAACATACCCATTGATGGTATAGTTGAAGGGGTAATTGAAGTACTTTATAAGAGAATCCATCAGAAAAGAGGCAAACTGATAGTTAGTGGTATGGGAAAAGCTGGTCAAATTGGAATGAACATAGCTACTACTTTATCTTCTACTGGAACACCAGCTGTTTTTTTACATCCTAGCGAGGCTCAACATGGAGACTTGGGAATTGTACAAGAAAACGATGTGCTTCTTTTGATATCCAACTCAGGAAAAACTCGTGAGATTTTGGAATTAAATCAATTAGTTAAAAATTTATATTCGAGTATTCCTATGATAGCCCTTACGGGAAATGAACACGGTAACTTAGCGAAACTTGCAGACATTCCTCTTTTTACGGGAAATCCAGAAGAGGTTTGTCCTCTTGGACTAACCCCAACAACTTCTACTACTGTAATGACCGTAGTTGGCGATATTATTGTAGTATTAATGATGGAAAAAATTAAATTTAATAAACAGGAATATGCCAAAAGACATCACAGTGGATACCTAGGTCAAAAAGCAAAAGAATGAAAAAATTTACATTGATAGCAGGTCCTTGTGCCATAGAAGATTTTGACACCGCTTTTAATATCGGAAAACATGTAAAAGCCATTTGTCAAGAGCTGGATATACATTATATATTCAAAGCAAGCTACAAGAAAGCGAATCGGTCTAAACTGAATAGTTTTACCGGAATTGGAGATATCGAAGCCCTGAGTATGATCAAAAAAATTGGTCAAGATTTAAACATTGATACCATTTCCGATATTCACGAAAGTCACGAAGCTGAGGAAGTATCAACTTATGTAAACCATTTGCAAATACCCGCATTCCTTTGTAGACAAACAAGTTTGCTTCTTGCTGCTGGAAAAACAGGGTTACCAGTAAATGTAAAAAAAGGCCAATTCATGTCTCATGAATCTATGCAATTTGCCGTTGAAAAAATTCATAGCACTGGAAACAAAAATGCATGGATCTGCGAAAGAGGAAACAGCTTTGGATATCATGATTTAATAGTAGATGCAACAGCTATACATAAACTTAAAAAACACCAAGTACCTATCATAATGGATTGTACTCACGCTGTTCAAAAGCCCAATCAAACTTCAGGAGTAACTGGAGGTGATCCATCTCTTATTGAAACCATATCGTTAAATGCAGCAGCTACTGGGGCTGACGGACTGTTCATAGAAACACATCCCAATCCAAGTAAAGCCAAAAGTGACCCGCATACGATGCTACAACTAGATAAACTTTACCCTATTTTAGAAAAGGTAGTAAAAATTAAAAGTGCTCTTTCTATTTAACTTCTATCACTAAGAACTTACTATTTTGCCAAAACTTTTCTTTTTGAAGAATAATAAGAGAGTCAATCACATTATTTTGATTTTTTATGAATTGAAAAGAGCTTTGTGGATGAGAAGTAATTAATTCTACATTCCTACTACCAATTAGAATAAAATTTAAATCAGTTTTAGAATCATACGTAAAATAGTTTAAGTTCAAATCGTGGCTTAACTTTTTAGTTTTACCAAAACCAATAAAGCCTCCTTCTTTTGTCAACACATTATTATCTAAAAGCTCTGTTTTGGTTCCTACCACATATCCTACTCTATTCATTTCTAGATTCAAGCTGTCCATTTTAAATACCTGTTCACTATATCGATTAAAAAGTTTAGCATATGAAGCACTCAACTGACTAATTTCTTCTTTTAAAAAGTATACTTCTCGGTTGGTTGCAGCAATTTTAGTGTTCAATTCATTTATAGTTTGAGCATAAGAATTATTCTTTTTGTCTGAATGTTGTAGTCTTTGATTCAAGTCTATGATGAGCTTATCATTTTCATTCATCTTTTGAATCATTTCTTCAATTGCTTTTATTACATCCAATGAGTCAGCCAAAATAAATTCCAATGATTTTGCCTTATTTACAATCGATTCGTTTTGTTGAATAGTACTTAAATTATCTTTTATTTTTTGAATATACAATGCGTATTCATTGTTTAAGGAATCTTGGAATTCCACATCATCTTCTAAGGAGTTAATAATCCTATTTTTGTCTTTGATATCCGTATTTAAACTGTCCATTGCCATTTGGTGAGCATCTTCTGTCATTAGCCCCCCTTGGCAAGACATCAATAAAATAAAAAAAGAGTAATATATTTTTTTCATAATTACGTAAGATCTAATAAATTTTGAACACCCATAGCCCTTGATTTCGTAAATCCTTCTCCATATTTTACTCCGATTATTCTTCCACATAATAAAGCTTTAGACTCAATTGATGATAAAAACTCTTTTGATGATATCGGTGTATTTGGTTCATGACTATCTGGATCATAAAATTGACTCTTGAAACACATTATTGCGTTCATTTTATCTTCAAATTCTTCGGTCACATCTACCACAAAATCGGGATCAATCCATCTATCTTGTATATAGTGATACACTGCATTTGGTCTGAATGACTCTTGTCGTTTTCCATTGTGTTCAGTCTCAATTTTGGGTAATCCTGCTGAAAATACAGCCTTTAAAACCAATGAAGCCGCAACTCCATGATCGGGATGCCTATCTCGAACTGCATTACATAATATTATTTTTGGACGGTACAATCTTATTTTTTGAACCAACAACTTTATTGATTCTTCATCCTCTTCGATAAATCCATCCTTCAGACCTAAATTATCTCTAAAAGATGCAGAAATATAATCCTTAGCTAATGCCGCTTCTTTACTTCTGATATCTGCATTTCCTCTAGTTCCTAACTCACCACGAGTAAGATCCAGCATTCCAACTGAACAACCCATATTAATGTGTTTAATGAGCGTACCTCCTGCCCCAAGCTCAATATCATCTGGATGAGCTCCGATGGCCAATATGTCAATTTTATAACTCATTGCTTGTAATCATTTCTATCAGGAAAACCGTATTTATCAATTAAGTAAATCATTGATGTAATAGCTGATGACCCCAATTCTAATTCTCTTTTATTTACATTTTCAAATACATCAGTAGGTGCATGATGGTAATCAAAATATCGTTGTGAATCTGGTACTAATCCCACTAAACAGGTTTTGCCATTTCTAAGTGGACCAATATCCACACCACCATACCCTTTGTAAAACAGATGTAACTGATAGGGTTGAAAAAGAGGTTCAAATCCCTGAATAAATTGTAGTTGAAGTGGAGTTCCGTCTATACTGAATCCTCTTGGGCTAAATCCACCTCTATCCGACTCTAATGCAAATAAATGCTTCTCGCCCTTTTTTCTAACGATTTCAGCATATGTTTTACCCCCACGGTTTCCATTTTCCTCGTTCATATATAACACACACCGAATGGTTCTTTTAGGCTTCATATTTAATTTTTTAAAGGATTCTAAGACTTGTAGACTTTGTATTACGCCCGCTCCGTCATCATGTGCACCTTCACCAATATCCCATGAATCTAAATGTCCACCAACTAAAATCACCTCATGTGGAAACTGATTTCCAGTAATTTCCCCAATCACATTATAAGAGATGGTATCCGGTTTCTGAAGACAGGACAATTCCATAGATAAAAACTTAACATTATTATTTCTTAGTGCTTGGCTCAGTTCATATGCGTCTTTAGCGCTAATGGCAGCAGCGGGAATTTTAGGAATAGAGTCCACATAACTCATAGACCCAGTATGAGGATTATGATCCATTTTTAGAGTCATTGATCTAACAATAACTGCTTTAGCACCATACTGACCTGCCCTAGAAGCACCATCGTGGCGTTGATCTACACAACTACCGTAAGCCATAAATGTACTTATGTAGGTAGGGTTCATGGGTCTATTAAAAAAAACAATCTTTCCTTTTAAATTGGCTTCTCCAAGTGAATCTAACTCATTCCAGGAATTGATTTCTACTACTTTTCCTTTTACTACTCCATCCGTACCTATTGATCCACCTAATGCTGTACAATGCGTACTTATAGTGTTTCCTTTTTTATCTTTCCACTTCACCTTTTCAACGTTTCCTCTAACCCATCTCGGAACACTTACAGGTTGTAAGTATACAGAATCTAGCTTCATGCTACGCATTAAATCATAACCCCATTCTACTGCTTTTTGGGCTGATGGAGAGCCGCTTAAACGATGTCCAACATCCTTACATAAAGATCTTAAGTTCTCGTAACATGATGAACGAGTTAGACTAAAATTGTAAATCTCTTTAATTTGGGCAGAGTCTATCTGTTGACCAAAAATATAACCTGACCAAAAAAACATCGTAACTATAAGATAACACTTCAAATGGGGCATATTTTTAAGGATATTGACTACTTTTAAGTAAAAGTAACTAAAATGGCTCGAACACCAACTACAAACATTCCATTAGGCTTTAAAGCCCCACCATTTAACTTACCTGATGTAATTTCAAATAAAGAAGTTGAATTAAACAATTTAATCACTGAAAATGGACTGGTTGTGATGTTCATTTGTAATCATTGCCCATTTGTAGTGCATGTGATTGAACAAATTGTATCATTAGCGAATGATTACTTAGGAAATAAAATTGGATTTGTAGCAGTAAGTAGTAATGACATAATAAACTATCCAGATGATAGTCCTGATAAAATGAAAGAATTTGCTCAAAAATATCAATTTCCTTTCCCTTATTTATATGATGAGTCCCAAGAAGTTGCAAAAGCATATGATGCTGCATGCACACCTGATTTCAGTGTTTTTGACCAAAATCTAAATTGTATATATAGAGGACAATTGGATGATGCTAGACCTGGAAATAATGAGCCAAATAACGGAAAAGATTTAAGATTGGTTCTTGACTGTTTATTACAGAACAAAAAATTAGATTTTGATCAAAAACCCTCCCTTGGCTGCAATATCAAATGGAAATAAAGCTATTTTAAGAGAAAGATACTTAACTCTCAGAGAATCTATTTCTGTAAAACAATTAGAAAAATCATCGAATAAAATCTGTGATAAACTTCTTAATCACTTTAGCTTTTCTAAACAAAACATTCATTTATTCTATCCTATAGAGGGTAAGAATGAAATTAATACTTGGTCTATTCACCATAAACTAAAAGAAACTTGCCAACTACACACATCCATTTATAATACCTCAAGTAACCAATGGGATTGTATTCGTTTTGAAAGTGGATCTACATTTATAAAACAAAGATATAATGTGCCCGTCCCTTCCACATTTGAACCTGCAAAATGGAATAAATTAGATTTTATATTATTACCTCTGCTGTGTTTTGATGATCATGGAAATAGAGTTGGATATGGGAAAGGAATCTATGATCAAATATGTAAACATCTTAATGCTTCATGCATTAAAATTGGAATTTCTTTATTTGAAGCACATCCAAATAGTATAGAGGTTGAAAAACACGATATTCCATTGGATTACTGTCAAACACCACTGAAACTTTACAAATTCAACTTTTAGATAGAGTATAAATTTTGTAATTTTGCAACTACGGTTCTTCATAAATCGTAATGAAAAATTTAATATACATATTTTTAATATCATTATTAAACTTTTGTTTTTCAGTAATTTACAGTAATCCACTGAAACCAATTGTTAATCTAAAGTATCACCTGGCTATTTCTATCAATCCAGGAGCAAATTCTGGTTATGTAAATTATGCTGTTGTAGGTGAAAACGCAGGAAATTTAGTATATACTAAATTTATTTCTCTAAATGAATTCATACGAATTGCAAAAGGAAAGCAATTCTCACCTGCCAATCAAGTCGGGAAAAATATGTTTAAAGACTTTAAAATAAAAGATTGCTTTTACAAGATTGATTCGTTAGAGTGTTTGAAAAAACCTGAGCCCAAAATCTTTGATTTATGGGCGTTAAGATACAATAGAAATCCATTTTGTCCACCAGAATGCTCTCCGGCCGAATACATGCTAGTGGAAGGAATAGGTCAGCACAAACTAAGACCCAGCTGGCCGCAAATCCAGATATTACAAAAATATGGGATTATTTATTTGAATGATTTCTTTTACGGGGATAAACTATTTGAACTTCTTGCTGATTTTCAACATCAAGAATGGCGTCAAATTTATCAAGATGCTGTAGAATAGTAAGATATTCGTTTTTTTGTATTTCAGTAGTGTAAAATTAGAACGATGATAATTGATGATAAGGTAAAACATATTCAAAAAAGTAGCGTATCCTTTAAATTCAAGCTTTTTCTTTTGTTTAAGTTACCCATGGGTTTTTTGTGCGGAATGAGAATCAAAGAACTGAATAATGAGTCATGTCAAGTGACTGTTCCCTATAAATGGTTAAATAAAAATCCTTTTAAATCTACATTCTGGGCAGTTTTAGGAATGGCTGCTGAAATGAATGGTGCAGCTCTATTACTACAATACACCCAAGGTCAAAAACCCCCAATCTCAACCTATCCTATTTCATGCGAAGCCGAATTCTTTAAAAAAGCAACGGATATTACCACTTTTACATGTAATGATGGAGTAATGGTAAAAGAAAAAGTAATTGAAGCTATGGAAACCGGTGAAGGGATTACGTTTGAAACCGTAATGAAGGGGCTAAATCCAAATGGAGACCTCATTTGTAAATTCAAGTTTATTTGGTCTATTAAAAGAAAAAGTAAAGCTTAATATTGCATTTGTGTGATGGACGCTTTCTGCTTTCTATTTCTTATATTTAAGCATGTTACTTAGAGTATTTTGGATTTCAATACTATACGCTTCTATTCATACCACCAATGCAGGATGGGGATTCTTTGCACACAAGAAAATCAATAGACTAGCTGTTTTCACCATTCCAGAACCTGAACTATTTCAATTTTACAAGTACCACATTGATTTTATTGGAGAACATGCAGTTGACCCAGATAAAAGAAGATACGCTGTGCAAGGCGAAGCAGAAAAACATTACATTGATATTGATCACTACATAATAGACGGTGGAGACCCATTTCTAGTTATGCCTAAAAAATGGAATGAAGCAAAAGAGAAATTTTCAGAAGATACGCTAAAAAAATACGGTATTTCACCCTGGAATATACAATGGATGTTACGAAAACTTACCAAAGCATTCCAAGAAAAAGATTTAGAAAGAATTTTAAAATACTCTGCAGAACTTGGTCATTATATAGGCGATGCACATGTACCGCTACATACTACTGAAAATTACAACGGCCAACTCACTAATCAAAAAGGGATACATGGGTTTTGGGAATCTAGAATTCCAGAACTTTTCTACAATGAATATGACTTCATAACAGGAAAAGCAAAATATATCGATTACCCCTTAATGGATACTTGGGATTTTGTGGAACATAGTTTTAGAGCTGTTGACTCAGTTTTAACATTTGAAAAACAACTCTCTCAGGATTGGCCCGATGATAAAAAATACACATATGAGAAAAGAGGACAAGTAACGATGAAAGTTTACAGCGCTGAGTTCAGTAAAGAGTACAGTAAAAGATTAAATGGCATGCAGGAACGAAGAATGAAAGCCTCCATTAAATCAATAGGGTCTTATTGGTTTACTGCTTGGGTTAATGCGGGACAACCAGATTTATCTGCATTATATGTTAAAGAACATGAAAAAAAACGGATGAAAAGTATTGAAGAAATAGATGACCCTAGAATCAGCTCAGAAAAAGTTCAAAGTAGACTACATCAAAATTAATCTCTTGAGCTTCTTCTTTTCTTTTTTGTGGACTTAACTGCTTTTTTAGCCGGTTCTGTATTCACCACTCTTTTAAAATAATTCATCCTCCCAGACTCTATTAATGACACTGCCTTCTCAATTAAATAATCTTCTCCTTCTGGATCATATTCTTTCTTTAAGTTTTGACCATTTACTAAGCACAATGTTTGAAACCAAAAAGCTTTACCAGAACCCCTATATAATTTAATAATATCATATGTAGTTAACCCCGTATTTCTATAAATCAATTTCATAAGGTGTGTTCCTCTGTTAATAGACATTTTCTTAATCTCATCACCAAACTCATTTTTAAGCATTTTATTAGCTCTTTTCAGATATCGTTTTTTAACTCTATTACTACTTAACAAAGCCAATGTATCGTTAAATGCTTCAAGCATAGAGGATGCAATTTTTGAATAATCATACACGCTTTTGACATAGAATTTAGTCCTATTCCACTTTTTTAAAAATTCTTTATCAGAAGTTTGTACTTGATGATCAGGCAAAATGAGATTAAAAGGTACCGTATCCAATGGGTGTACGCTGTAATTTTGCTTTTCATTTTGTGCATGTAAAATGAAATTTGACAACAATAAAAAAATATATAACCCTAATTTCATTTTAATGTATGTTCAAAACTCATTCCAAATAATATGAAAACATTCGAATTTAATATATTTTAACTTTAATAAAATGTAATTTTGGAATGTGAAATTTGTATGTACATTTTTATTGTCCTGTCAACTATTTTCCCTTTATGGGCAATTAGAAGCTTTATTCGATATCAAAAAATTTAGACAAGGCAAGCAGCACTTGGTAGAAACTTACCTGTATATTTTTGGACCTTCATTAATTCAAGACAAGGATACAAATGTGAAAAATAAAAAAGTTGAGATTTTACTATTTATAGAAAATGAACAAAAAGAAATTGTAGACTACAAAAAACACATTATTGAAGGCGAAATAGATCATGTTAACAAAAATGGAATTCTAGACTTACAACGCTTTTCTCTCATAGATGGAAATTACAATTTAGGTTTAAAATTAGTAGATCAAACTGACACCAATAACATTGAAGAACATCAACAAACTTTTACTTTATCAAAACTCAACACGTCTGAATTTTCTGACATAGAACTATTGGATAAATACTGGAAAAGTGATAGTGTAAGCAAATTAAACAAATCTGGTTTTGAAATGATTCCACTTGTTACTACTTATTTTGGCCCAGAATTTAATAGATTATCCTACTACACCGAAATTTATTTTGATGAAGAAATAATCAAAGAAAACCCATCTGTGATACTCACCCAGTCTATTTTAGTTGAAGAAAATAATAAAATTGCAGGTCAGTACAACAAATTAAATAAGATCTCATCTTCTTCAGTAGTTCCTGTTCTTAATAGCTTTGACTTATCTAATTTACCCACTGGAAATTACGTTCTTAAATTATCTGTCATGGATAAGAATCAACAAATTTTAAGTACTAAAGAACTGGCCTTTCAACGAACCAACCTAAATAACAGCATGAAATTGAATCGATTGAATTCAGTTTCTATAGCAAATACTTTCGCATCCGATTTACATCAAGATTCATTAAACGAATTTATGAAATGCCTTGCTCCTTTGGCCTCTAACTTAGAGAAAAACATCATCGACAATAAACTGGATGATATTGACGATACGCTTAAAAGACAATTCATATATAGCTTTTGGTACAATCGCTTTCCAAATAACCCTGCTTATAACTGGTCAAAATACAAGCAAGAAGTGAAAAAGACTAACCAATTGTTTGGAACAAAAGTGAGAAAAGGATATGAAACCGATAGAGGTCGAATATATTTAAAATATGGTCCTCCAAATACCATAACCGATAGACCCAACGAGCCCAGCGCGTATCCTTATCAGATTTGGCATTATTACAAAATAGGTAGATTCAACAATAAAAGATTCGTTTTTTATCTACCTGACTTAGTGTCTAACGACTATGTTATTTTGCATTCTACACTTCAAGGTGAGTATTTTAATAATAATTGGAAAACAGACCTTCACAGTAGAAATACTCCGGAGAGAAATGTAGATGCATTACAAAATCCTAACGATAACCAATGGGGTAGTAATAGTAATTTATTCTTCATAAACCCCTAGAAATTAACACCGCTGTTTGCATATTAAATTTCAATGGAGAAAATTGGTTAAAACAATTTCTCCCAGAATTCATAGAACATTCGAGTAAACATGCTGATGTAGTTGTTATTGATAATGGATCCACTGATGATTCTTTAAAAGTAATTTCATCATTCAAAAAAAAGATTAGCCTAGTAAAATTAAATAGCAACTTAGGGTTTGCAGGTGGATATAATGAAGGATTAAAACAATTAAAACACGAATTTTTTGTCATTGTAAATTCAGATATTCAAGTAACTGATGGATGGTTGTTACCCCTTATAAATGTGTTAAAAAACAATAAAAACGTAGTTGCTGTTCAACCTAAAATATTAAGTTTTGATAGAAAAGGAGAATTTGAATATGCAGGTGCAGCAGGAGGGTTTATAGATAAGCTTGGCTATCCATTTTGTAGAGGTAGAATAGTTAATCATATAGAAAAAGATGGAGGTCAATTTGACAATTGCCACGAAGTGTTTTGGGCATCTGGTGCGTGTATGGCTGTGAAGGCAAAAGATTTTTTTGAAATTGGAGGGTTTGATCATGATTTTTTTGCTCATATGGAGGAAATTGATTTATGCTGGAGATGGAAAAATAAGGGCAACTCTATTATGTATACTAGTGAATCCGTAGTGTATCACGTTGGAGGAGGTACACTTTCTTATGAAAACCCTCATAAGACATTTTTAAATTTTAGAAATAGCTTGTGGATGATTCACAAAAACTATGAAGGCACTCCTCCTCTACCTTTTAAAATAATATCTAGAATGACACTAGATCAAATCGCTTTTTTCAGGTTTCTAATGATGGGCAAATTCAAAAATGCTTTAAGCATTATTAAAGCTCATTATCATTATTACAAGTCCTTACCAAAACTGAAGAAAAAAAGGAAAGATATACCTAAAATGAGTGTTCAAAAAATGAATGGATATTCAAATAAGTTTATCATTTGGGAATACTTCGTTAAGCAAAATCGTACATTTAAAAGCATCGTGAAATAATGATGAGAATCGTAACTATCATACTTTGTGTATTTACAACTGGACCATTTACTAGTTATGCCCAATTCAATTTTGAAAATCAAATTGAAAAAAAAGAGATCACCAAAGAAATTATAGATCCCACTTACGGAATTACATTATATGAACCTCTTAACATGTACTTACACTCTGACTCTACAAGAATAGAAGAAGGCTATGCAGTAAACGGGTGGAAAGAGGATTATTATTCAACAGGCGAATTACTACACAAAGGGTACTACATTGAAGGGCAACTAAAAGTCTACAAAAACTTTTATCCTAATGGAAACATAGAGCGCAATTTTAAGGCCATAGATAGTTTCAAATCGAAATTAACTCTATTCTTTCCAAATGGAAATGTAAAAAGTAAAGTGAACTACTCCAATGATTTTGCTATGGAATGGACTGACTATAATGAAAATGGAGATATTTCATTCTATGAAAAATACAACAAAGACAAATTATCCCATGAACAAAAAGTGTTTTATTATGATACTGGGAATGTTAAGGATGAATTGGTTATTGATCAAAAAAAGAAGAAAACATACATCTACACAGAATACCATGAAAATGGAAATGTCAAGTTAAAGGGACACCTTAAGTATGATATGGGTATTTATGATTATGTGAAATATGGGACCTGGCACCATTATGATGAAATGGGGGGTAATCATAAAAAAGAACACCACTAAATTTTATCCCTATTCAAAAAATTCTCTGACTTGACCATTAGGTCATGCAACACTATATCTTCTTCAACGAAAGGAACTTCATTTAAATAGTTTTTTAGCAAATTTTCCAATTGAGGAGATGTGTTTCTTGAAGTTCTAAAAGCAAAGGCTTGAGAAGCTACTAAAAGCTCAATACTTAATATACGTTGTGCGTTCTCAATAACCTCTTTTAACTTTACGGCAGAAATACTTCCCATACTTACGTGATCTTCTTGTCCATTAGAGGATTCTATACTATCTACACTAGCAGGTTGACAAAGGATTTTATTTTTACTTACAATACTTGCTGCCGTGTACTGCGGAATCATTAATCCAGAATTTAAACCTGGATTTTTGACTAAGAAAGCAGGAAGTCCACGAGTTCCTGAAATCAACTTATAAATTCTCCTTTCCGAAATATTACCCAACTCAGCTACAGCTATGGCTAGGAAATCCATAATATAAGCCAAAGGTTGACCATGAAAATTCCCTGCTGAAATGATTTGATTTTTATTATCCAAAATCACAGGATTATCGGTAACTGAATTGATTTCAATTTCTACTTTATGCTTAAAATCAATAAAAACATCATAAGAGGCGCCATGCACTTGAGGAATACATCTAAAAGAATAAGGATCCTGTACATCTTTATTTTTTACATTTTTTAGGTCACTTCCTGACAGTAATTTTAAAATTTCTGCAGAGATAAATTGTTGACCATAATATGGCCGTAAAGCATGTACTTCTGGATGAAATGGACTTAATTGACAATTATAAGCATCTAGTGACAATGCTGAAATTTTAGTAGAATGGTCAAATAATCGAGAAACTTGTAATGCAGCATGTACTGCATAAGCAGACATAAACTGAGTTCCATTTAATAGAGCTAACCCCTCTTTACTTTCAAGAGAAATAGGAGTAATATTAAAATCAACATGTACTTGTTCAGCCGAAATTAATTTGTTTTTATGCAAAACCAAACCTTCTCCTATTAAAGCTAATGACATATGTGCCAATGGCGCCAAATCTCCAGAAGCACCTAGAGAACCTTGCTCATAAACAATTGGAAAAATGTCATGATTAAAAAAATAAATTAGTCTTTTAAGCGTAGAAAGAGTTATACCTGAATAACCTCTGGATAAGGATTGAATCTTCAATAAGATCATGATTTTCACCAGCTCATTATCTACTTGCTTTCCAAAACCACAAGCATGTGAACGAACAAGATTAACTTGTAATTTTTTAAGCTTATCACTTGAAATCACCTCGTTACAAAGAGAACCAAAACCTGTATTGATTCCGTAATGTAATGCATCCGTATTTTCTAATTTTTTATCTAAATATTGTCTATTAGATAAAATCTTTTCTTCTGTTTTTTGATCTAGTTTTAATCTTAGGTTTCCCTTCAAAATAGATTTAATATCAGCGATAGTTAAATCATTTTGCGAAATATAGAAGTACTTATCACTCATTAAGGTCACTTAAAAATTGACTTAATTTTAACATGTGTTGCTTGCCCGTGTCCATATTTTTCAATTCAACTTCCATTTCCTCTCTAAATTCCTCGTTTACAAACACTATGTACGGAATGTTGTTTTGATTAGCATATTTTAGCTGTTTTTTTAATTTATGATCGCTGTTTGGATAAATCATTACTCTTTTTAAGCTTTCTCTTATTTTATTTGCAACCATCATAGCGTTAACCATATTATCTGATCTATCAATGATCAAATATTCGGGAGATATAATGGAGTCTGTTGGAAATAACTGACATTCATTAAGCACATCGAAAATTCGCTCTGCACCGAAAGAAATTCCAACACCTGAAATGTCATTCAATCCAAATTGAGAGGTCAAATTATCGTATCTACCTCCTCCGACAACACTTCCCATGTTATAATTGTTCAGAATCACCTCAAAAATACATCCTGTATAATAATTTAATCCTCTAGCTAATGTCAAATTTAGCTTAACATTTTGTATGCCTAATTTATCACAAGCATTCGTAATATATCTTATTTCCTGAATGCCTTCATTACCCAATGGAGCATCTCCAATAGTGTTTTGAAGCCATGTAAGTGTTTCATCAATATCACTATCTGTATCAAATATGGTGGCAAACAACTCGTTACAAGAAGGATTATTAAAATTTTCTTTCAATTCATTTAAGACATTATCCTTACCTACCTTGTCTAATTTATCGATGATTACAGCAATTTTTTCAAAATTTTCGATTTCACCACATGATTCAATAAGAGCATATAAAATTTTTCGATTATTAATTTGGATCGTGTGGTTCGGCAATTGCAGTTTAGTAAATACATTTCTAATAATTTGAATTAATTCAATTTCGGCATTCAAAGAACTTGTTCCAATAACATCTACATCGCATTGATAAAACTCCCTGTACCTACCCCTTTGAGGCCTATCTGCTCTCCAAACAGGTTGAATTTGATACCTCTTGAAAGGAAAATGGATTTCATTCTGATGTTGAACCACATATCTTGCAAATGGAACCGTTAAATCATACCGTAGTGCTTCCTCTGAAAAAAAATGGTCTGATACATTATCTTGAGTTTGAGCTGATTGAACTGCATGATTAAATTTAGCCCCTCTCTTTAGAATTTTAAACAATAACTGATCCCCTTCTTCTCCATATTTACCGGTTAGGGTAGTTAATTTTTCCATGGATGGTGTCTCCATAGGCAAGAAACCAAATAACTGAAACTCTTTTCTTAATATTTCAAAAATATAATTTCTTTTTGACACTTCTTCTGGCGAGAAATCTCTTGTTCCTGTCGGTATACTTGGCTTACTCATAAAGAACTAAAATATAAATTAAATACCAACCTAGAATTAAAAATAAAAAAACCTCGCATTGCGAGGTTTTATTAAGCGGAGAGTGAGGGATTCGAACCCCCGGTACCTTTCGGCACAATGGTTTTCAAGACCACCGCATTCGACCACTCTGCCAACTCTCCGTGAGTGCGCAAAAATAGAAAAAACATTTATTATTGATAATAATTATAAA
>JAYYEV010000060.1:0-24804 GCA_036159515.1 Bacteroidota bacterium
TCTTCATCAGCCATAATCACTTTATCTGCATCTTTTGTGTTTGCTTTTACATATAATGCACCTACATATAAGTCTAGAAAACCATACTTTTCCCTAAGTCCACCTCCATTTAGTACAGTATTCTGATTATTGATAGACATAGTAGTTGGAAAGGAAACGTCCTCGATTTCTTTGGTTTGTGCCTCTATGCCATAGCTAGAGACCATCATGAGTGCAATTAGGAAAGGTTTAAAAATTTTCATGTTTTTTTTATTAATATTTTGAATTAGTCTAATTTAAATGAAATTTTTAGCATTTCACAAAACTAAATCAAATCTAATGCCAAGATTTTACGTGCCATCTATAGAAAATGAAGTATTGAAACTTTCTGAATTAGATTCTAAGCATGCTATTCGTGTACTGAGATTAAAAGAGGGACATGATATCACCATTATGGACGGAAAGGGCATTTTGGCCGAGGGAGTGATTGTGGAAGAACATCCTAAAAAAACGAAAGTAAAAGTCAATAAAGCAGATTTTTATGACCCTCCATTAAAATTGACTTTGGCCTTTTCTCCAACTAAAAGTAATGACCGAAATGAATTGATCATAGAAAAGGGAACGGAACTGGGAATGACGGATTGTTATCCAATTTTTACACATCATTCTGAGCGTAGAAAATGGAATACAGATCGTATGCATAAAATTGCGATCTCGGCCATAAAACAATCTGGAAATCCGTGGTTACCTCAAATCCATAAAGCACAATCTTTTGATGATTTTATAAACACGGTTCAATTTGTAGGAGTAAAGTTGATGGCACATTGTGGTGAAGAACAAAAAACACGATTAAGTGAATTTGCCAATCCACTAAAAAACCAACTTATGCTAATAGGTCCAGAAGGGGATTTTTCTACGGAAGAAATCGAAAAAGCAAGGCAGCACCACTTTCAATTTGTAGATCTTGGTAATTTAACGCTAAGAACCGAAACAGCTTGTATTACGGCACTAAGTGTAATGAAATTAAGTTAATCCAAGATTAAATTCCCGTGTAGTTTTGAGGTGTAATTTGATTTAACTCTTCTTTTAAAGACGAAGAAATATCTAGATTAGAAATAAAGGTTTGAATGGACGCTGCGGTAATTTGCTCATTACTTCTAGTCAAATCTTTCAACATTTCGTAAGGATTAGGAATTCCTTCTCTTCTTAAAATGGTTTGAATAGCCTCAGCCACTACCGCCCAGTTGTCTTCTAAATCCTTTTGAAGAGCAGATTCATTTAACAATAATTTGTCTAATCCCTTTTGAATGGATGACAACGCAATCACGCCGTGGGCTATCGGGACTCCAATATTTCTTAATACCGTACTATCCGTTAAGTCACGTTGTAATCGGCTAATGGGTAATTTAGCGCTTAGGTGTTCAAACAAAGCATTAGCTAACCCTAGATTTCCTTCTGCATTTTCAAAATCAATTGGATTCACTTTGTGTGGCATAGCTGATGAACCTACTTCTCCCTTCTTAATTTTCTGTTTAAAATAATCCATGGAAATGTAAGTCCAAATATCTCTACACAGATCAATTAAAATGGTATTCACTCTTTTTAACCCATCAAACAAGGAAGCCATATGGTCATAATGTTCAATTTGAGTGGTAGTAGCAGTTCTTGTAATACCTAATTTATTCTGTAAAAAATCATTTCCAAAAGCTGCCCAGTCTATTTCCGGATAAGCTACATGATGGGCATTAAAATTTCCGGTAGCTCCACCAAATTTACCCGCATAGGTAACGGCTTTCAACAACTTCATTTGTTCTTCTAATCGTTCTACAAACACATGAATTTCTTTTCCTAACCTAGTAGGAGATGCGGGTTGGCCATGGGTTTTGGCTAGCATCGGAATATGAGACCAATCCTTTACTAAAGAAGAAAGGCTGGTTATCAGTTCATGTATTGTAGGGAAATATGTTTCTTCCATACAGTCTTTGAGTGACATGGGAATAGCTGTATTATTGATGTCCTGAGAAGTTAGACCAAAGTGAATGAACTCTTTGGATGCCCCCCAAACAGCATCCTCCATTTTTTCTTTGATGAAATATTCTACCGCTTTCACATCATGATTGGTTACTTTTTCAATATCCTTCACTCTTTGCGCATATTCATCTCTAAAATTAACGTAGAGAGCTCTTAAATCTTTAAAGAGACTGTGATCCACATTTTTGAGTTGCGGTAGTGGATGCTCGCATAAAGTAATGAAATATTCTACTTCCACTTTAATTCTATATTTAATTAAGGAAGCCTCAGAAAAATATGGAGCTAAATTTTCTGTTTTACTTTGGTATCTACCATCTACAGGACTAATGGAATGAATTGAATCAGGCATGAATATTAACTTAGGATTACAAATTTAACAATATGAACTACACATAACCACTTTTACCAATTCATATTATATTTATTTAAAAATAGATTCATTCACATCATGATTAGCGATTTTACCCTTGGTATTCGTTCCTATATAGAAGCCTGGAAATTTCTTTTTAGAAAACATTTTTGGTGGTACGCCATAATTCCTTTGGTGGTTTTTTTAGGTATTTTCTACTTAGGGAATCTCCTTAAAGATATAGACTATTATTACCTACCCAATAAAGAAGATGGCATGGGTATTAGTATAGCATACTATTTTTTAGATGGTGTTATTCTGCTGATTGCATTTGCACTACTCAATTTTACCAGATACATCATGTTGGCACTAGTTTCTCCTGTTTTGTCGATCGTATCGCAACGTACTGAAAAACTAATAAACGATAAAAAATATGGTTTTTCCATTCGCCAAATTTTAAGCGATGTAAAACGAGCATTGAAACTCATTTCTAGAAATTTGATTGTAGAAGCCTTAACGATATTGTGTATCATAGCCTTTTTTTGGTTTATCAACTTCTTTGTGGAAGGGTATGAAGGCATTTTAAGTGCCATAGAGAATGTGTTCATTATTGTTATAGCATTCTATTATTATGGGTTTTCCTTCATGGACTACAATCTTGAACGATGGAAAATCAATGAGAAAGAAAGTGTAAAATTTGTGAGAAAACACAAGGGATTAGCATTAGCCATAGGTGCGGTCTTTACTCCCATATTTCACTACCTCAATCAATTTATATCCTCATATAGTCAGACGACAACCAATGATTATAAATTTATCGTAATTGTTTTTTTGTGTGCATTAATTAGTGCTCTATTACCCATCTGGTCAATGGTTGCCAGTACCATAGCCATGCAAAAGATTACTTCCTCAGATAAAAAATCCTCTAAAATTGAAGAAAATCCTTAATTTTATTTCAGTGAAAAACCCAAAGCTAGTTTATAAAATCTATATTTCTTTTCTGTTTTTATCAGCGTCAATTATCGTATATGGCCAAGAGAACAGTTTTTTTGAAAAAACCAAAATTCAACATAAAATTAATGAAGCACGTCACAACTTCATTCAAGGAAATGTAAAATCAGCATTACTAAACTACAAGGAAGTGATAGCACTAAATCCATCAAATCTAAAAGCTGAATATGGGCTTGCGGAATGCTATTATAAACTACAAAACTATAAGAAAGCCAAATTTCACGGAGAAAAAGCTTTCCAAGCTGATCCCAAAGTAGATGATGACATATTATTCTTGTTGGGAAGGACATATTTTAGATTAAATGAACTCGCAAAGGCGAAACAGAAGTTTAGTCAGTTCAAAGAAATTACAAAGTCTAAGTCCAAACTTGAGGATTACGGTATAGACTTAAAATTAGCTCAAATTGCATATGCTGAAACAGCAAAAGTCAACGAAAATATCGAAATTAAAAACATGGGAAATATACTCAATTCAAGTGCTCCTGAATTTGCTCCTGCCATTAGTAATGATGGGAAATATTTATTATTTACATCTCGCAGAGCAGATACCAAAGGAGGAGGAATTGACCATTATTTTGACCACAATTACTTTTCAGATATGTATCTTTCTAAGTGGGATTCCAATACCAAGTCCTGGTCAGAACCATCTAACGCACTGGGGAAAATGAACACAAAATTTCACGATGGAAATTTAAGTTTTACCGCGGATAACTCCATTTTAATCTACAGAAACATTTATAACGTAACCAGAAGCGGTGATATCTATCAATCCTCGTACAGCGGTGATGGAAGTTGGGGAACTCCAAAACCCATACTTTATCGAGATAAAGCCATTAGCCAAAAAATCAACTCGTCCTACTTCGAAAGTTCTGCCAGCATAACTGCTGATGAAAAATACATCTATTTTGTCTCTGAAAGACCAACAGGGAAAGGACAAACAGACATTTATTACGTAGAGAAAAAAGGGAAATCCTACACGGAGCCAGTTTCTGTTGGAGATCACATCAATACAGCTGGTGATGAAAAATGTGTGTTCATTCACCCTTCCGGAAAAGTGCTTTTCTTTACCTCAAACGGAAGAAGTGAAAGCATGGGTAGTTACGACATATACTATTGCATCCAAGGTGAGAATGGTCAATGGGGTAATCCAGTAAATATGGGAGCACCTATTAATACTACTTTAGAAGAAAAAACAATTAATGTTTCTCTAGACGGAAAAACAGCATACATAGGCGGTTACTATGACATCAAAAATCAAGGGGATGCTGACTTATATCAAATTGATATTTCTTCTTTTAATTTTAATGTAGATTAAATCAAATGAAAAAATTAATATTCTCACTCTCCCTAGGACTTATTTGCTCCATAGGGATTTCACAAGAAGGTCCAGATTACACTACTGGAAACCAATATGTAATTTCGAGATTCAATGGTGGTGAGTACATAGGAGAAATTATTTCTGATGACGGCAGAGAAATTCTAATCATCACCCAATCCGTAGGAAAAATATACATCAAAAAATCATTGATCTCTAGCATCAAAAAAATAGAAAACGGAGAGATAAACTACGATGAAGATTTTAAAGCTACTGGACCATTTACTACGAGATACTATTTTACAAATAATGCTTTGCCAGTAAAGAAAAACGAAAATTATGCTATGATCCATCTTTTTGGACCAGAAATTCAACTTTCCGTTTCTAATTCCACATCCATTGGAATTATGGCATCTTGGATAGCAAGCCCCATGGGAGTTGTTTTAAAACAACAACTGCTTTCTAAAAATAAATTTCATCTTTCTTTAGGAACTATTATGGGGACCTCTGGCTACATAGAACAAGGTAGTATTTTTGGAGGATTACACTGGTTAACCGCTACTTTTGGAGATCGATCAACTAACATCAGTTTTTCAGGTGGAATGGGATACATGAAATGGCCAAGTCCTCAAAATTCAACCATTATGAATAACCAGCGAAGAATCGGTGAAAATTATGGCTATGATTTCAATGATGCATCTCACCCCTTCTATGTTCCTGATAATCCATATGATACCACAACCACTTCATACAACTATACATGGGGATGGGGTGGATATTATGGATATGACAGAAGAGAACAAGCACTTAGAGAGGAATTATATACCACCAACTATTATACTAGTTATAATACGGAGATATTTCAGTTCAAAGATTTTCAACTAGCCAGTCTATTTAGCGTTTCAGCCATCACCCCTATCGGCACAAAAGCCAGTTTTATTTTTGATTCTATGATCATCAGTCGAAATAAAAAACAATTGAGGTATACTGGAGAAAGAGAAGTGGACATTGATTATACGGTTTATAATACGCTGACGGGATTAGAAGACCAATACGATCAAACCATTACAGTAGGAACTGATCCAGTTATTTCAGATGACACCTATAATCACACTACGCTAATTTTTATGCCCGCGGTTCGATTCAGTAAAAGTTTTGAAAAAGCATTTCAGATATCGCTTGCTGGTTTTATTGATACTCATGAATTAAACGGTACTATTTCAGCCCCAGTACCAACCATATCTTGGTTAAGGAAATTTTAGTTACCCAGCAATTCCAATCTCAGCATGTTGAGTGCAGATAAGGAGGTAACATGTATATTTCTATCCCTACTGTAGCCCAAATTCAACTTCTTGGAAATCACTCCATTTTTAGTAGCTAAAGCAATCCAAATGGTGCCCACAGGTTTTTCTGGTGTACCGCCTGTTGGACCTGCAATGCCAGATGTGGCTAAACCGTAGTCGGTATTTAATTTTCGTTTTACACCAATAGCCATTTGCTCAACCACCTCTTGGCTAACCGCTCCATGATTTTGTAATGCATTTTCCTGCACATGAAGTTGATTGATTTTACAAATATTAGAGTAACATATCACACTCCCTTCAAAGTAATTTGAACTTCCACTTACGCTGGTAATCATTTTAGCCACAGCTCCTCCAGTACAACTTTCCGCGGTTGAAACGCTTGCGTTTTGGGCAGTCAATAAATCTCCTACTACGCCTTCCATTGTGTCATCTTCATACCCATACACTTGGTCAGAAACAATTTTGTTCAGTAAATCAATGTGTTTATTTAAAGTAGCCACTATTTTCTTTCCATCTTTTCCAAGTAAAGAGAGCCTTAATTTAACAATACCAGGTGAAGGCAAATAGGCTAACTTAATGTCATCTACTGACAAATTATTTTCCCAATCTTTAATCACTTCTGCTAAAAAGGATTCGCCCATTCCATGAGTCCTTACAGTCCGGTGTACTAACGTATTTTCGTCTTTATTTCGACTTAATAATTTTGGAATTACACATTCTGTGATTAATCCTTTCATTTCGTATGGAACACCTGGTAAAGAAACATAAATGGTATTGTTTTTTTCAAACCACATTCCACTTGCAGTCCCTCTGGAGTTGGGAAGTACTTCACAAGCCTCAGGAAGTAGGGCTTGATCTTTGTTAGTTTGTAGAATTGGAAGTTCTCTCGACTGAAAATAAGCAATAATTTTAGACTCAATCTCTGTGTTTCGTTTTAGCTCGGTATCAAAATAGGTACAGAGTGTATGCTTGGTTATATCGTCTTTTGTTGGTCCTAAACCGCCAGTCATTATAATTAAGTCTGCAGATGAAAAATCATTCAAAGCATTTTCTATAGCGATTTTATCATCCGGTATAACCAAACCAGCAATTACTTTAAAACCTAATAAATTCAATTGTTCACCAAGCCAAGCCGCATTGGTGTTAATGGTTTGACCTATTAATAACTCATCACCAATAGAAATAAGTACACAATTCATATTATCCTAAAGTTAATTATTAAACCATAATAAAACGAGTTTGGCCGAATTTTTGGTAGTTTAGTTTAAAATTGAAGCATGAAAAACTTAATTGTATACTGTATCCTCTTAGGTCTAATAAGTTGTGATACACTTCAACAAGTAGCCAATACTGCTGGAGTAAGTTTAAGTACGGAAAACACATCCCCTGCATTATCCAATCAAGAAGTCATTTCTGGACTAAAAGAAGCCTTAACCATAGGGGCTAAAAAAGGAGCTCAACAAGCCTCAGCTGTAGGTGGTTTTTTAAAGAATGATATCATAAGACTTCCTTTTCCACCAGATGCAAAAAAAGTAAGAGATAAAGCTATGCAATGGGGATTGGATAAAAAAGTAGAAAAATTTGAAGCGACATTAAATCAAGCTGCTGAAGAAGCCTGTAAGACAGCAGCTCCTATTTTTGTAAATGCCATCACCAACATGTCTGTAAAAGATGGATTTGCTATTCTAAAGGGAAATGAAAATGCAGCGACTACATATTTAAAAGACAATACCAGCAAAGCGTTGTACCAAGCCTTTTTACCAGAGGTGAAAAAAGCCATTGAAATGGTAAAATTAACTGCATATTGGGAACCACTTGCTAAAAAATATAACCAATCCACCCTATTAACAGGAAATGACCCTATAAATGCAGATTTAAATGATTACGTTACCAAACGTGCCATGGAAGGACTGTTTCATCTTGTAGAGTTAAAGGAAAGAGAAATTAGAAAAGATCCCTTAAGTCGAACTACCGATTTACTTAAAAAAGTTTTTAGCACAATAGATCCATAACAGCCTAAATTGTCGTTAAATTTAATAGGTGGATAGCAAAACCGTAACACATCTAAATCCCATAGCACCATCTGAACTAATCATTACAGATGAAGGAAGAATTTATCATTTAGATTTACACCCGAATGATATTGCAGATCATATCATTGTAGTAGGAGATCAAGAACGAGTCCCTAGAGTATCTCAGCATTTTGATAAAATTGATTTAAAAAGATCTAAAAGGGAGTTTGTAACCCATACTGGAGAATATAATGGTAAGCGAGTTTCAGTACTATCCACTGGAATTGGTTGCGACAACATGGATATTGTTATCAATGAGCTGGACGCCCTAGTTAATATTGATTTTAAAACCAGATTGCCAAAATCTAATCATAGAAAACTCAATATCACCCGTGTTGGGACAAGTGGAGCTTTACAAGAAGATATCCCCGTTGATAGTTTTGTACTATCTACTTATGGATTGGGGTTTGACGGATTATTAGGTTTTTATGATGTTAGTTACAACGAAGATGAAAAGAGTCTAGCCAAAGCGTTCCTTCAACAAATCCCATGGCCAGTTGCAGCTAACAGTCCCTATTTTGTGAAGGGGAGTGATTTTCTGAAAGAAAAATTAGGTCAAGGCATGCGTCAGGGGATTACGGCAACAGCAAATGGTTTTTACGGTCCTCAAGGAAGATCACTCAGGTTAGGGGCTAAAGTCCCCAATTTAAATGAATACTTAAATCGTTTTGAACACAAGGGAAATAAGATTACTAATTTTGAAATGGAAACCTCTGCGTTATATGGGCTTTGTTCCCTTTTAGGTCATGAAACTGTTACCGTTTGTGCTATCATTGCCAATCGATTTTCCAAGAGTTATTCTAAAGATTACAAAAAAACAGTGGATCAGCTCATAGAATTAACCCTGCATAGATTAACGCAATAAGCAACCTTTAACTTAGAACTACGTAGAAAATAAAGTGAGTGGACACAATGAAATAGCAGCCTTGGTCAGGTTACTTGACGATCCTGATGAAAACATCTTTGATCAAATCAAAGAAAAGTTAATGGAAATTGGATCTGAATGCATTCCTTCTCTAGAGAAAGCTCGATTTGAAGATAATTACGGTGATTTGTTCATTTCAAGGGCTGAGCACTTAATTCATGATATTGGATTTGAAACCCTAAAGAAGGATCACGAAAAATGGTTAAAATTTCCTGTAAAACTGATTGATGGGGTTATTCAAATAGACCAGTATTTTTTCCCCAACGTAACAGCAAGTTTTATTAAACACGAGATCAATGAGATGATAAAAGATATTCAACCCTATATCCATCTCAATATGACTCCTATTGAAAAAGTAAAACTAATTAATCAAGTAATCTATGAGATATACAAAGTTAAAGGAGATAAGAAAAACTACCATGACCCTAAAAACTCTTCATTTGGGCATTTGCTACAGCATAAACGAGGTAATCCGCTCACTATATCCATGTTATACATAGAATTAGCAAGACAATTGAATTTGCCTATAAAAGGTGTAAATCTTCCTAATCATTTTATCGTAGGTTATCTAAAAGATAATGCATTATTAAATACCGGGACATCCTATAAAAGAGAGGATATTCTATTTTACATTAACCCATTTAGTAAAGGGGTTATATTAAAACACAGCGATATAGATGATTTTTTAAAAGAAATTAGATTAGACTATAATGAATATTATTTTATCCCATGTGATCACAAAGACATTACTAAAAGGATGTTGACTAATCTTATCTACAGCTACAGAAAATCTGATAATACGCAGATCAAAAATGACTTAAAATCAATTTTAGAGTTGTATAAATAATGGATGTTGTAACTTTAAAAACTATGTGTATTTTTGTAACAAGCCTAAGAGGATGAATGTTTTAGAGTCCTGTAAAAAAAAGTATAAAGATTCACAGCAATTTTTTGAAAGTAAAGATGCTACGCTATTTCTTACTCATTTTGGTGAGTTAGACTCAGATAAAATAACCAACTTAAGTTCTAAAAGTGAAGAACATTTAATTGAAATTGGAGCGGCTAAAAGAACTGTGAGAAACATTTTCAACATTCTTATCGAAGGTCTCCAAAACATTAAAAACCATGGTGAAACCTCACCTAACGGAGAACAGTTGTCTTTTTTTAACATGGGGGAAGTTAACAATCAATATCTTGTATCGTTTTCTAACCTGATTTCGAATCATAAAACAAACCGTATTGTTGAAGCCATTAACAAATTAAACAACGAAGATCCAGCAGGAGTAAAACAAATTTATCTAAAGACCCTAACTAATGGTGAAATTTCTGAAAAAGGGGGAGCAGGATTGGGCATTATTACCATGGCAATGAAGTCTAAGAATGAAATTAAATATCAGGTGACTAAGATTAATGATGAATTATCATTAATTACTATTGAAGCTAAAATCGATAAAACTTAATAGGATGGAAAACTTACACATTGAAGAAACAAAATGTACCCCATTTATTAATGGAGATGTAAAGGGGGCTCTAATCATAAAGGGTAACTGTTTTCCTGAAAATTCACTTACTTTTTTTGAAACGATTAATAACTGGATGGATGCGCTTCCAAATGACTTAAGTTCATTTGTGATGGACTGTGAACTCAATTATATCGCTTCATCAAGTGTAATGCATATATTCAAATTGATGCAAAAAGCAGAGGAACGATTTCCAGTTGATAAAATAGAAATTCAATGGAAGTTTGAAATTGATGATGAAGATATTGAGAAGTTAGGAGAAGAGTTTAATAATTTGACTAAGTCAGAAATCAAGCTCATACCGGTCGAGGTTTAGTGTACGTAATAACTTACTTTTTTTAATTCATTCCATTTGCCATTAGTGAAATCGGGGAATTTAATCCCTTTATTCTTCTTTTTAATTGACTTTTTTGATAAAGCTACGACAGCAGACCACTCGGCTGCATCATAAACATCCTGGTCTAACGGCAATCCATTTCTCAAACAATAGATCAGTCTATAATCCATGATATAATCCATACCACCATGTCCTCCAATTTCTTGAGCTATTTCTTTAATGTCTCTGATAGGTTTAGGTTCATATTTAAGTAAGGTGTCTTTTAGTTCTTTTTTATCCATTGAGCGATGCGCATTCGGCTCAAATGCCATTCCTTTTACAGGGTATTTTTGAACAAATCCATTGGTGCCACTCACCGTAAATAGTCTTGAGTAAGGTCTAGGGCTAGTGACATCATGTTGTAACATAATGGTTTTACCGCGATTTGTTTTTATTAATGTGATATTCATATCTCCCTTTTGAAATTGATTACCCTTCCAACCACTTTCGTTTGTTAAATTTGAATTTGCATATTGAGTTAATCCAAATTGATCGCTCGACATGGATACTAATCTTTCCATCTTATCTCCTCTATGTATATTTAATATGTGTGCTAGTGGACCTAAACCATGGGTAGGGTAAGTATTACCATCGGTTTTTTGTAATCTTTTCAGTCTCCAATGGTTCCAATAATACGTATCACTAAAATTTAAAGCCCTAAGATCATGTATATAAGCTCCTTCGGTGTGAACTAACTCTCCAAACAATCCTTTTTTAGCCATGTTATGCACACTTATTTCAAAGAAATCATACATGCAGTTTTCTAATTGAATACAATGTTTTTTTGTTTTTTCGGCTGTCTTAACTAATTCCCAACACTCCTTAATTGTCAGCGCTGCAGGAACTTCGACGGCTACATGTTTGCCATGATTCATAGCATAAACTGCAATTGGGGTATGTAATTCCCAATGTGTACATACATAAATAAGATCAATATCATCTCTTTCACATATAGATTTCCAATCATAAGAGCCGTAATACAAATCAGGTACTTTTAAATTGTCATTTAAGAAATACCTTTCTGCAGATTGGTTTACTTTAGAGGAATCTATATCTGAAATAGCCTTAATTTGAACACCCACAATTTTTGGCAACCGTTCCAAGGCCATTTGACCTCTATTACCCAAACCAATGATACCAATACGAACCGTATCCATTGGCTTCACGGTGTGTTCTAACATATGACTAGTTTGGCTTAATGCATCTTTTGAATTCCAGACTTGAAAAAGCCCATTATCTTGTGTAACTATGGGAAACGCAATAAATAATAAGATTATCGAAAAAAGGCTAGATGTTAATCTAGTTCGCATTAGCACGTATTAAATTAAGTGCTGATCCCGCTTTGAACCATTCAATTTGCTGTTCGTTATAGGTATGATTTAAAATAATCTGTTCTGAAGAACCATCCTGATGCACCACTTCCAACGTTAATGTTTTATTGGGTGCAAATGAATTTAGATCTAAAAAGTTAAATGTATCGCCTTCTCTTATCAAGTCATAATCACTTTCATTATCAAAAGTCAATCCTAACATACCTTGTTTCTTGAGATTGGTTTCATGAATTCGAGCAAATGATTTCACTATTACTGCTGATACACCTAAATGTCTTGGCTCCATGGCAGCGTGCTCTCTGGATGACCCTTCTCCATAGTTGTGATCACCAATCACTACAGATGGCACTCCTGCAGCTTTATATGCTCTAGCGGTAGCAGGCACCTCAGCCTTATCACCAGTGAGCTGATTTACTACTTCATTGGCTTCTCCACTAAATGCATTTATGGCTCCAATTAAACAATTATTAGAAATATTATCTAAATGTCCTCTGTATCTAAGCCATGGTCCAGCCATCGATATATGATCTGTTGTACATTTTCCCTGCGCTTTAATAAGTAATTTGGCTCCATTTATATTTTCCCCATTCCAAGCTGGAAAAGGGGTTAATAGCTGTAATCTCTCTGAGCTAGGATTTACTTCCACAAGAATAGAACTACCGTCTAATGCGGGTTCCTGATAACCATTATCTTTGACGTCAAAGCCTTTTTCTGGTAGTTCAATTCCAATAGGCTCATTTAAATATACATCCTCGCCATTCTCATTTGTAAGTGGATCAATAATAGGATTAAAGTCCAGCTTACCTGAAATAGCAATGGCAGCTACCATTTCTGGAGAAGTTACAAATGCCATGGTATTGGGATTCCCATCAGCTCTTTTTCTGAAGTTTCTATTGAATGAATGCACAATAGAATTTGTTTCTTGTTTCTCAGCTCCAGGTCTATCCCACTGACCAATACATGGGCCACATGCATTGGTAAATATTTTAGCTGACTCAAACTTTTTAAATGTGTCTATAAGACCGTCCCGTTCAGCCGTATACCTAACTTGTTCTGAACCGGGGTTGATACCCAAAATGGCTTTTGGCTTAACTCCTTTATTAACAGCGTCATCAACTATGGACGCGGCACGAGTAAGATCTTCATAAGATGAGTTAGTACAAGATCCTATTAGAGCCCACTCAATGTCAGTAGGCCAATTATTTTTAGATGCCGCTTCTTTCATTTCGGCTACAGGAGTTGCTAAATCAGGAGTAAACGGTCCATTTAGGTGCGGGGTTAACGTATTGAGGTCAATTTCAATAACTTGATCAAAATATTGTTCTGGATTTTGATACACTTCAGCGTCTCCAGTTAAATGATTGGCAATTAAATCAGCAGAATTCACTACCTCTTCTCTACCTGTTGCATTAAGGTATCTTCTCATTGAATCATCATATCCAAAGGTGGATGTCGTGGCACCAATCTCAGCACCCATATTACATATGGTTCCTTTCCCAGTACAGGAAATCGATTCAGCACCTTCGCCAAAATACTCAACTATACAACCAGTTCCCCCTTTAACAGTAAGAATACCTGCTACTTTTAATATCACATCTTTAGGTGAAGTCCAGCCGTTCATTTTACCTGTCAACTTTACTCCAATTAATTTTGGGAATTTCAATTCCCAAGGCATTCCAGCCATTACGTCTACTGCATCTGCGCCGCCAACCCCAATAGCAACCATTCCAAGTCCACCTGCATTAACAGTATGAGAATCCGTTCCAATCATCATCCCGCCAGGAAAAGCATAATTTTCTAAAACAACCTGATGAATAATTCCAGCACCAGGCTTCCAAAACCCAATTCCATACTTGTTACATACAGAACTTAGAAAATTGTATACTTCATTGTTTTTATTGATCGCTTCTTGTAGATCTTTATCTGCTCCAATTCTAGCTTGTATTAAATGATCGGCATGCACAGTAGAAGGTACGGCAGCTTTTTGCTTACCTGCTTGCATAAATTGAAGTAAAGCCATTTGGGCAGTAGCGTCTTGCATGGCTACACGATCTGGAGCAAAATCCACATAAGATGCTCCTCTTTCATACACTTCTTTCGCTTCACCGTCCCATAAATGAGTGTAAAGAATTTTTTCTGAGAGGGTTAATGGTTTTTGTAAAAGCGTTCTTGCTGCTTCAACTTTTTGAGGATATAACTCATAAAGCTTTTTAATCATTTCTAGATCGAATACCATGTTTTAATTTTAGATTTCGAAAATAGAAAATTGTATCGATTTTAAAAAACGAAAAACCAGTTAAAGTAGAATATTTTTGATCTCTGATAAAGCAGACACTTCCTTCCATATCAAGCTATTGTGATTGTGTTTATTAGGGTTGTAAAATATACACTTCATATTCACTCCAATAGCTCCACTGATATCGGTGTTTAGGTCGTCACCTATCATAACAGACTCGGCAACAGTTGCATTAGCTTTTTCCAGCGCAAATTGAAAAATTCTTGGATCAGGCTTCTTTACCCCTACAGCTTCCGATGTAATCACTTCCTTGAAAAAAGGAAGTAGTTTTGAGTTTCTTAATTTTATCCATTGAACTTCTTCAAATCCATTCGTAATAATGTGCATATGAAAATGGTCCTTTAAAGCTTCAAGCAGATCCAATGTCCCATCAATCAGAATAGTCCTATTTGGTGAATTGAGTACATAATCATTTCCTAAATCATTGGCCAATTGATGATCGTCTATTCCAAAATGATATAACGTTTTAAAAAAACGCTCCGATCTCAGTTTATCTTTTGTGATTAAATTTTTTCGATAGTCTTCCCAACACTGATGATTTATCTTTTTATAGACTTTTATAAACTCATTTTGAAGTGAAATACCTCTCTGATGCAACTTGTGTACATGATATAAGTTGAGCAATTCTTCGTAAGAATTGGTGTCAAAATCCCATAATGTTCGATCCAAATCAAAAAACAAGTGTTTTATACTCATTAGTGAAAAATAAAATGATTTAGGTAGGTAAGTAATGAAGAAGTGAACACTAATAACGCAGTCACATAGAAATAGGTAAACCTTCTTTTCCCATAAAACTTAACCACTATAAAAGTTCCTATTGGTATAGTAAGTAATAGTGGTGCAAGGGTACATAAAAGAAGGAATCCCCCGTTAGAATTTTTAATCTTTACAATAATCCTATTCCTTTTCTTAAAGTTCTTTTTTCTTTTCTTTTGTTTAAAATAAGATACCCATATTGAGGTGGAATTGGAATGGAATATAGACTTAGAAATGAAAAAAAAAGCATTAAAACAAAAGACAGCTCCAAGGGTTGATGAAACTAAAATTTCTGTAAAATTTAAATTGGTGGTGACCTCTGCAATGGAAGCAGCAAATAAAAATTTAACGTGAGCTAAAAAAAAAACATATATGTAAAGAGACCAACTAATCATCTTTCTTAATTCCAAAAGCAAGATCTCCTGCATCCCCTAATCCTGGAACGATATAAGATTCTTTTGTCATTTCTTTATCTATGGCACCTATCCATATGGTAGTATCTTCTGGAAGGTTGTTTTTTACAAAATCTACTCCCTCCTGACTAGCAATAACACTTACCACATGTATTTTTTTTGGTACTCCTTTCCTTAGTAGTGCTTTATAAGCCAAAACCATAGATTTTCCTGAAGCTAACATGGGGTCACTTAACAGAACAGTTTTACCAGTTAAACTTGGGCTAGACATATACTCAATTTCCACATCAAATTCATCTTCTGATGTATGTTTTCTGTAAGCTGAAATAAAACAATTTTCTGCGGCATCAAAATAGTTTAATAAACCTTGGTGAAGGGGCAACCCAGCTCTTAAAATAGTGGCTAAAACCAATGGTTCGTCAATTAAATTCATTGGGGCTGTTCCTAAAGGAGTAACCACATTTCTACTACTGTAAAGTAAATGCCTACTGATTTCTAGTGCTGAAATCTCCCCCAATCTTTCTAGATTACGCCTAAATCGCATAGCATCAGACTGGATATTTTTATCTCTTAGTTCAGACAGAAAATTATTATAAATTGAGTTGCTATCTTGAAAGTTAATAACAGTTGACATCTTGTGTATTTTTATCTAAAATAAAAATTTAGTTTTTGATGGTAAAGTAATTGAAGTAATATAACAAGATTTAGGAAAACCAACTCCTTTCAAAAACTTGTTGCCACCCTACCCATCTGTCTAAGTTTGATAAGGATTCATTGTGCCAAATAGCTGTAAATGTACCCTTTACATCGACCACATTTTTCCGAAGTATTTGCACTTTATCTAATGCCTTCTCCGTATTTAATTTTAAGTGGTCGTTTAGTACTCCATCCATGTACGCAAAAGGATGAACTTTTAATTCGGTTTGGACTTCATTTTCTAAATCATAGAAATAAAAGGGCGTACAAGTACCTGCTCTGAAACCTATTTGATCAGCATAACCCATGCTGTAATCATGAGAAATACCACATGCTATCAGTTGTTGGTAAGACTTAGGTAAAGAAAACCTCAAAAAATGAAAGCGATTATGAAATATAGTCTGTCCTATTATGTTCTCTAATCTTTTCTTTTCTATCCCAATCTTGTTTGATTTTTTATACGAAGCATATGACGGATGAATACCGATTGAAGATGTTTTACTCAACTGTTTTATTAACGAAATCAATTTTGGATGATCATATCGGATATTTTTATCGAATTGAGCATAGTCACCCAGTAGAAAGAAAAAAAGCACCTCCAACTTATAATTTTTACTAAAATGCTGAATATAGGAGTAGGTGTCATATGGATCTTTCTTGTCACCCATGTGAAGTTCCCAACGCTGTTTTAATTTAGCAGGGTTTGTTAGACCGTCTTTTAGAGTTCCCGCAGATGTTCGGAATATTCCCTTATACTTAAATGCATATGCATTGTCTATATCAATAGTACAATATTGATTAAAGTTCCTTTTAACCTCATAGTTAGAACTAAAATGATGATTTACATGTTCTAATAATCTAAATACCCATTGATCTACTACTGGACTAAAATGCTGCTTTTCCTTTACTAAAATAGATTGATTAGCTACGAATCTACCATGATTATCGTACTGAGCAGAATCATATTCTTCCATTCTAGAAATAAGGTAAAAGATAGCACTAAAAACATCGAACGGATGATGGCCTTTATTCATACGAAATAAGTAAAAGAAAGTAGAATCCACATTGGGATTAGTATAGTCTTTAGAAAACAACAATCCTGATGGGGAAATTTGATAACAATTAATTGGTAGCTCTTCATCTGAATAATTTATCACATGATTACTTAAAAGAGAATCATCAGTACAAATTTGATAGGGTATTTGAGCAATTTCTCTAAAAATAAAGTCAACTGTGTAGGAAAGTCTATTGGAATTATTTTTGGTATAAATTGAAATCATCCAAACTGATTGAGCATTTCTTTCAGCATAAATTCAGCTGCTTTGCCATTTCCAAATACAGGTGGAAAATTCAAATTTTCAACTTTCAAAAAATGGTCCACTGCACGAAGAATTTTATTTTGATCTGTATTAACGATAGAGGCGCATTTGGCTTTCACAATTTCCACCCACTCCGTTTGAGGACGCAGAATAATACATGGTTTTTGAAAGAAATAAGCTTCTTTTTGAACTCCTCCACTATCGGTAATAATTAAGGTTGAATTTTTTTCTAATGCAATCATATCTAAAAATGATGCCGGTGGAATAATCTTTATGTAGGGAGATTGATCAATCTTTAACTGAATGGCTTTATCCAATAAGGTTTCTTTCATTTTTAATGTCCTTGGATGAAGAGGGAGTACTAAAGAAATCTTATGTTTTTCTGTTAGATTCAAAAAAGATGAAAAGATGGCATTAATATTAGTGGAGTCATCTGTATTATCATTTCGATGAACAGTGGCTAAAACATAGGGTTGATCCACAAGATTTAAATTTTGTAGGACTGTTGATTTTTGAGTGCTCAATTCCGAAAAATATATACTATTATCATACATTATATCTCCGCAATGGTAGATGTTGGGATTATCAGCAGAAGCTTTTTGACTTATTTGAGTTGAAAATCCTTCTTTAATCAAATTTTGGTAACCTGTTTCCGTTGGAGAAAACAACAAAGTTGAGCAATGATCACACATTATTCTATTTATTTCCTCTGGCATATTTTTATTAAAAGATCTTAAGCCAGCTTCAATATGAACAACGGGTACATGAATTTTAGATGCGGCTATAGCCGAAGCAAGAGTAGAGTTTGTATCTCCATAAACTACGATAGCATCTACATTTTTTTCGATCAAAACTTGTTCTATTTTTTCAATCATTAGGGCTGTTTGTTTCCCATGTGACGATGAACCTACATTTAAATTTATAGCGGGTTTTGGGATATTTAATTCATCGAAAAATACATCGGACATATTTTGATCATAATGTTGACCCGTATGGAGTATAATCTCTTCAATTTGAGGAAATTTATCCTTAATAACTCTTGAAATAGCAGCTGCTTTAATGATTTGTGGTCTAGCTCCTACAACGGTAATAATTTTCATTTACAATATGATATTGTGATCTTTAAAGCTAAAATAGCTATTATCTGCTATTATAAGGTGGTCCAATAATTTTATATCAAAAATTTTTGAAGCTTGAAGAAGTTTTTTGGTAATAGAAATATCAGACTGACTAGGTTGAATATTTCCAGATGGATGATTATGTAAAATAATAAAAGAAGTACTTTCATTTGATATCAGTTTTTGAAAAACTACCCTTACATCTACAATAGTCGATGTCAAACCACCCGAAAAAAGGTGAATGACATCAATTACTTTAGATTGCTGATTTAAGCATATCATCCAAAAGGTTTCAGTGGAAAGACCAAAAAACTTACTTTTCATAAAATGAAATACCATACTGCTATTTATCAGCTTAATATCTTTAGATTGAGGAAATTGAATTCGTTTAGATAACTCTAGTGCAGCAATGATTTTAGCTGCTTTAGATTCCCCAAGACCATTTACTTGACATAAATCTTTTACCTCCATTTGATATAGTTGATGCCACTTATTGTGGGTCATTTTTTTAATCTCTTTGACTATGTGATGAACATGATAATCCCCACTTCCATTTCCAATCATAACCATGAGTAATTCACTACATGAAAGAGAGGATTTTCCTAAATAAATTAATCTTTCTTTGGGGAGACTAGAAAAAGCTGATTTTAAGTTTTGCATATACTTAACCTAAAAATCAACACATATTTTATTTATGTTCTTAGTCTTTGGTCTAATTATTTAAAAGCACTACTTTAGTTCCTACAGAAAGAAGATCAAACAATTCTATAATATCATCATTTTTCATACGAATACAACCGTGAGAGCTAGGCTTTCCTATACTTGCCTCATCACTAGTTCCGTGAATGTATATTCCTCTTGCAAACGTATCATACTTTTTACCTTTATTTATACCTTGCTGTAGCCCTTTTAAACTTAATACCCTAGATGTAATTTCGTCCTTATTAGATGAAACTTCTGTAATATTAACAGGAACTACTTTTCCTGTGTTTTTTTTATTTATAAATAATGTAGCTACAGGAGCATTATCTCCAATTTTTTCAGCAATGAAATGTAATCCTGTTGGTGTTTTAAAACTTCCTATATTATTTCCTGCCCCTTTAGATGAAGTGGAAACAGGGTAGGTAGAAAAGATTTTGTTGTTTTTAATATGATACATCTTCTGTCTTCTAATTCCTACATATAGAAACTCACTTAAAGTCTCGGAAGGATATGCTGCGGAAGTATATTCTAAGATAAGTTCTAATAAAGCCGCATTAGAAAAAGGTTGTTGGCTTGATATAGAGTAAGAAATAAATAGAAATAAAACCGCTATGCATTTCATAACTTAAAATTAGGACAAAAAAAAGAGCCCATATCGGACTCTTTCAAAATTTGAATCGAAAAGATTACAAGGAGTTTACGTGTTTTGTCAACTTAGATTTCAAATTAGCAGCTTTATTGTTATGAATAATGTTCTTCTTTGCCAATTTATCAATCATTGAAGTTACGTATACTAATAAACCTTGAGCATCTTTTTTATCAGAAGTTTCTCTTAATTTCTGTATTGCAGTACGAGCAGATTTATGCTGATACTTATTTCTCAACATTTTTTCTTTGTTCGATTTAATTCTCTTTATAGCTGATTTATGATTTGCCATAATATTTTTCTTTTTTTAGTAGCCCGTAGGGGAATCGAACCCCTGTTTCCAGGATGAAAACCTGGCGTCCTAACCCCTAGACGAACGGGCCATTCTAATTAATGGTTTGCAAATTTAGTTTTTTTTTCAGTTACTCAAAATAAATTTGCCTTTAAATATAACGATCAAGACTCTACTTCATCATTATTTTTTTCAAACACAAAACCTAACCGCTTTCCTGTTCTTAATTTTAGTGTATCGCTTACCTGTCTTACCTGATCAACGGTGACTTCTTTGACTAAATCATAGGAAGGGACTAGTAAGTCAAAATCCAGCGAATATAAAATGGCAGACTGCACAATAGATTTTAGTTGGTCTTTATCTACTGTTGAATGAATAAAATCGTTGTATAAAAACCCTAATTGTCTTTTACCTTGAACCATGAAATGATTTTCATGATTTATAAAAATACGACCAATTAAATAACCTAAGTCATGACCTCTGTTGTATTTGAATGAATCATTCAAAAAATTATAAATATTAATTAATCCACAAAAGCCTCTGTTTGGATTTTCTCCAAGGTAACTGCTTTTCCATAAACTATTTTGCATGGCAAACTTAAATACGTTACTATGCATTTGGAATACCAATAAATCACCAGAAACCCTTAACTGAGCTTCAAATTCACCCGAATCTTTATATTCAATTACAACCCTATCATCGACCTTAGCCATTCTATCTTTCAAATCATCTCCAACTTCCTTCAAAACATTTTTTAAAATCTTAAAATTGAGAATTATGTTATTGAAAACATCTTGCTTGAGTACACTTTTATCTTTGATTAATTCAAAGAGTAAATCTTGATTTTTATTGTGGTCCATAAACTGAATATTAATATGCTCTTGCAAACACCACTTTCAGAGCCCCTTCTTCACCGGTTAAAATGCATTTACCATTAGCATGATTACCAAGCGGAATACACCTAATCGTAGCCTTAGTTAATTCCTTTATTTTTAGCTCCGTTTCCGAATCTCCATTCCAATACCCTTCTACAAATCCACCCTCATTGTCTAGAATGGCTTTTAACTCTTCAATACTATTTGCATTTCTAGTATTTCTATATGTAAATTCTTTTGCCCTCTCATACAGTTTTGTTTGCATATCTGTTAGCGTTTGCTGAACGTGATCAATCAGTTGTTCAAAGGCTACAGATTCTTTGCTTAAATCATCTCTCCTGGCCAATTCCACCATGCTATTTTCAAGATCTCTAGGTCCGATAGCAATTCTTATGGGAACCCCTTTCATTTCATATTCTGCAAACTTCCATCCTGGTTTTTTACTGTCATCATCATCAAACTTTACAGTGATTCCTGCTGATTTTAAAGAAAGAAGAATCGAATTAGCCTTTGCAGAAATGACCTCAAGTTGTTCTTTGTTTTTATAAATAGGCACAATAACTACCTGTATTGGAGCCAATTTAGGAGGTAATATCAGACCTAAATCATCAGAATGGGTCATGATCAAAGCCCCCATTAAACGTGTTGATACACCCCAAGAAGTAGCCCAAACATGCCTTTGCTCTCCGTCTTTATCTGCAAACTTAACATCAAAAGCTTTAGCGAAATTTTGACCAAGAAAGTGAGACGTTCCTGCTTGAAGGGCTTTACCGTCTTGCATTAACGCTTCTATACAATACGTTTCCTCTGCACCTGCAAAACGCTCGTTAGCAGATTTAATTCCTTTTAAAACAGGGATGGCCATGTGATTTTCTACAAAATCAGCATATACATTTAGCATTTGTTCCGTTTCATCTATAGCCTCTTGCTTGGTAGCATGTGCGGTATGACCTTCTTGCCATAAAAATTCAGCCGTTCGAAGAAACAAACGGGTTCTCATTTCCCATCGAACTACATTAGCCCATTGGTTAACTAAAATGGGGAGATCTCTATAAGACTGAATCCACTTTTTGTATGTATTCCATATGATGGTTTCAGAAGTCGGTCTTACGATTAACTCTTCTTCTAGCCTAGCTTCCGGATCAACTACAACTCCTTGACCATCATCTGCATTTTTCAAACGATAGTGGGTGACAACTGCACATTCTTTTGCAAATCCTTCTACGTGATCTGCCTCCTTACTTAGGTAGGATTTAGGAATAAATAACGGAAAATAAGCATTTTGGTGGCCAGTTTCCTTAAACATCTGGTCCAATTGTTCTTTGATTTTCTCCCAAATGGCGTATCCGTATGGCTTTATAATCATGCATCCTCTTACGTCGGAGTGCTCGGCAAGGTCAGCTTTTGAAACTAGCTCATTATACCACTTAGAAAAATCTTCACTTCTTTTGACTAATCCCTTCTTTGACATGCAACAAAATTTTTATCTGAAGCGAAAATATCAAATAAAATGCAATCGAAAATTTAAGTTAGAATTTTTTACGCCTTTAAAACTCGATTGAGTTTCCTTGACATTTTTGTGTTCTGCTCTTCAGCTAATTCAGCATCAACTAAAATTCTTCCACTATGCTCGTCTACTATAATCTTTTTTCTAGCAGCAATATCCAATTGGATTTGAGGAGGAATCTTGATAAATGATCCGCCTGAAGCTCCTCTTTCCACAGGAACAACTGCTAATCCATTTTTAGATGCCCCTCTGATTCTTTTGTAAGCTCTAAGTAGTCTGTCTTCAATAGATTTAGAAGCCTTTTCTGATTCTTCCAATAAGATTTTCTCTTCTTTTTCTGTTTCAGCTACGATTTCTGTAAGTTCTTTTTTCTTAGCATCTAAAGCTTCTTCTTTGGCCGTAAATTGAGATTTTACTTCCTCTAATAACTCTTTCTTATTGTCAATTTTCAATAAGTTTTCCTTGATTCGCTTCTCCGCTAATTGAGCTTCTAATTCTTGGTATTCGATTTCCTTGTTTAATGAGTCAAACTCTCTGTTATTTCTAACATTTTTTTGTTGTTCTTCGTACTTTTTGATAGTAGATTTTGATTCTTCAATGATGTTTTTCTTTTCTAGAATTAAATGATTCACTTCCGCCATTTCTTCCTCTATTTTTTCAACTCTCTTATTTAACCCTTCCATTTCATCTTCTAGGTCCTTAACCTCCATGGGTAACTCTCCTCTAACCTCTCTCATTTGATCAATACGTGAATCAATGTATTGTAGATTATATAAAGCTCTTAATGTTTCTTCTGGTGAATATTTTTTTCTTGCCATCTTAAAAATAATTTATTGGATTCGTATTGACCGAAGTCAAACGGATGGCAAAATTAGTAAATTTTTTCATTAATATGTCACCTATTAAGTCAATTGTAAATTGCTCAGACTCATAATGTCCAATATCAGCGACTAAAATCTGATTATTTGCATCAAAAAACTGATGATATTTAAAATCTGACGTAATAAAAATATCTGCATTTTTGGAAATAGCACTTGGCAGTAGAAAGCTACCTGACCCTCCACAGACAGCAACTCTTTTTATTTTCTTATCTAACAATTGGGTATGTCTAATACTAGAAATATGGAATTTCTTTTTTAACTGAGTTAAAAATTCTATTTCTGAGACATCATTATCCAAATTACCTACAAGCCCAGAGCCAAAACTAGAAGCATTTAACAAAGGATAAACATCATATGCTACTTCTTCATAGGGGTGACTAAGCTTCATGGCTGCTATCACTTCATTTAGCTTGAAATTTGGAAGAATGGTTTCCAATTTTTGTTCTTTTTCAGTAGACAGCTCATTTAGTTTCCCAGAAAAGGGTGCTGCGCCATCGTTGGGAAGAAAAGTTCCCATACCTTCTGATGAAAAACTACAATTGCTATATAGACCAATATGTCCTCCACCCGCTTCAAAAACAGCGTCTCTTACACTGCTGAGATGATTGTTAGGAACATAAACAGCTAACTTAAGCAGATTATTTAAGGGCTTTAAGATTTCTCTGCTGTTCAAATTTAATATATCCGCTATTTTTCCATTCACACCCTGAGGTACGTTATCTAGATTGGTATGGATAGCATAAATATTGATCCCATTTTGGATGGCCTTGTAGACACATGATGATGGATAACTAGAATCATTAATTTTTTTGATACCCGAAAAAATTAGAGGATGGTGAGCAATAATTAAATTGCACTTTGAGTTTATTGCTTCGTTTAGTACTTCATCCGTAACATCTAAACATATCAGAACTCCTATAATGCGATCATTTCCGTCACCAATAATCAAACCAGCATTATCATATTCCTCTTGTAATTGAAGTGGTGCTATGGTTTCTAAATAATTTGTTACATCTTTGACTTTCATATCTAAGGCATATATTTCAAATATAATTGAATGAAGTGGTTCAAATGGCTTTTATTTCCATTA
>JAYYEV010000061.1:0-26459 GCA_036159515.1 Bacteroidota bacterium
TAATAATTTACAAAGTGACAATCTTGTTTTTTCGCCACCAGAAAGTACATGAACTTTTTTGTCTATATCCTCCCCAGAAAATAAAAAGGATCCTAGTATAGGTCGTATTTGCTTTCTTATTTCTCCAGAAGCTACCTCGTCAATTGTCTCAAAAACTGTTTTTTTTGGATCTAATTTATGGGCTTCATCTTGAGCAAAATAACCCATCATTACCTGGTGACCCAATTGTATATTTCCACCAAATTCAATCTCCTTAACAATAGATTTTATAAAAGTAGATTTCCCCATTCCATTTTTACCAATTAAGGCAATTTTCTCTCCTCTTGCAATAGATAAATCTACTTTTTTAAATATTTGTTTATCTCCATAACTTTTTTCTAGACCACTTATTTTGAGTGTTTCTTTTCCTGAATGAGAAGGTTCTGGAAACTGAAATTGAATCCTATCTTTCTCCAGTTGATCAATTTCAATATCTTCTAGTTTATCTAATTTCTTTATCAGCGTCTGAGCAAATGCAGCTTTATTTTTTTTTGCTCTAAATTTATTAATGAGCTCTTGAGTGTGCTTAACCATTTTTTCTTGGTTCTTTTTAGCCGCAATCTGTGTTATAATTTCTTCTTCTCTTAATTTTAAATACTTAGAATAATTACACTTATAATCATATAATTTTCCATTTGCAAGCTCAATAGTTCTATTAGTAATATTATCTAAAAATTGTTTATCATGTGAAATTAATAGTATTATACCAGCATAACTTTTAAGATATCTTTCTAACCACTGTATAGATTCTATATCTAAATGATTGGTTGGCTCATCTAATAAAACCACACCAGGTTTTTGAATCAAAAGTTTAGCTAACTCCACTCTCATTTTCCAACCACCAGAAAAACTTGCGTAGGGCTTATTCAATTCATTCTGATTGAATCCAAGACCTTTTAAAAGCAATTCTGCTTCTTTTAATTGATTATCACCATCTAAATGAACTAGTTGCTCATTTAATTCCGAAAGCTCTGTAAGAAGCTTCATATAAGCGTCTGACTCATAATCTGTTCTAGTAGTTATTTCTTTATTAATTTCATCTAATCTGGAATTAATTTGAAGTAGCTTTTTATTGGCTTTTAAAACTTCGTTAAGTATTTCTTCATTAGAGCTAACGTTGAGTTCTTGAGGAAGATATCCTACAGTTAAGGAATTAGTCATATTTACAGAGCCAGAAGTAGGTTTCTGTTCTCCAATAATTAACTTGAGCATGGTAGATTTACCAGCGCCATTTTTTCCTACAATGCCTATTTTATCTTTAGGGTTTATTTGAAAAGAAATGTTTTTATACAAATCTCTTCCACCAAAACTAACTGTAATATTTATTAAATTGAGCATAAAAAAAGCCCTTATAAAAAGGGCTCAAATTTAAAAAATTTTAACTTTTTAGAAATGCCATAAATCATGTTCGAAAGTAAACATTTCATTTCTGATTCTTTCAGATTCTAATAGCGCATCCAAGCCATCCCAGTTTGGAGAAATTGCTCTATCATATACATTGCTTTCTTTTTTGATGTATGATGAAAATTCTCTTTTCCAAAATAAATCGTCAAAACTCATTCTTTGAGAATCGTTAGCATTATTGAAAACAAAAAAGTTTTGAAATACATATCTACATTCTGGAAAATAGAGCCAAAATAAATTTTGCAAACCAACTATTTCCTGAGTGACAGGGTTTCTAGCAATTACTACAGGTGAAATTCCAATAATTCTAACATCAAGCACGGAACGTTGTTTATCAAAGAACCAGTCTTCTTTAATTTTATATTGAATGATATCTCTGGCCTCGAATGGTGTGATTTCTTCAATTTTAATGTCATTTCCGTCATCGTCAATAGCAACATTTCCATCATCATCTATCGAATCTCTTTCTTCAGCGTAGCCAAAGAAACTTTCTAATCTCTTTTTGTATTCTGGATCAGTTACATTTCCGTTAGAAGGTCTAACTGGGAATCTAAACTTATCATCTAATTCTAAACCATTTAAATCATATATTGTTAAACTTCCCTCTTCCAGGGCTCCATATTTAATGACATCATACAAGCATAATCTATCCGAAAGTTTTTCAAGTGGATAATACAGTTTATGATTCATCTTTTCTCTCATATCTAGTGTTCTCCATACTCTTTTTCCCCACATCACATCCGCCTCTCTAAGATGAGCATATTGTACAACTCTCTTTGTGGGTATGTGCTCTTGAATATAAACACCATCCAATACACCTGATTGCGTACTGACACCAGAACCAGGTAACTGAGCCGTAGCTGTAGATAGTATGAAAAGGGATAATAAGGTTAAAATATAAGTTTTCATGACTTTTAGATTAATTTTAAAATGATTCCTCCATCAAGTTTAATTTTCTTTTGATTCTTAAGGTTTAATACTTCTATTCCCGAAAAAGTTAACGTAGCGCCTTTAGGCATTTTTTTGATTGCGTCTTTCATTTGTGTCGTTAGCTTGTCTGTTTTTGAATTATACGTTACTGGATTACCATTTTTGGTAGTGTAAAAACTAAATCTAGTAACCTGGTAAGGAACATCAAGGGGGCTATCACCTAGCGTAGCTTTAATATCTCGGTAGTTTCTAGCATTAATTTTTTTAATATTTCCACTTGCTTTACCACCAAAGGTAGCGATAGGCTTAGGTAATGGGAATACTCTGAATTTCTCATCAGCTAACTTAGCCGTAGAACCATCCTCAGCAGTTGCCTCTACTATAAGCCTTGCTTCTTTAGCTCTTGCATTTGTGACAGTAGCTATATAAAACCCTTTTCCATCTGGCCTTGAACTAACTGAGCAGCCAATACCTTTAACCCTTATAGATTCAGGTTTGTATCCAGATGCTGAAACTCTTAATTTATTTTTCCAGTTGATATATAAAACTTGTAGGTCTGCGGCGGAAATAGCTGCGTTAGGAGCACCAACAGAGTAATTAAATCTCCAAGGCTTCCACTTTTCAGTTCCTTTTACTTTAACTGCAATTTCTCCATAAAGTGTATGATCACCCACGCCGCCTGTGATGTTAAGTTGATCACCCGCGTTACCGTTGAATACTTTCATATTAGACTTATCTCTGCTTCCGTGTGGTTTTACATATTCCGATGAATCATCTTCCCAATATCTGATTTTCATTGCTTCTGTGGAATCATATGCTGCTATCATTACTTTCAAACCAACAGAATCACCCTGATTGATGTAACTAGATGCAGAAAAGGCCAAAGGTTCAATTTTATTAAAGTCAAAGGTATTTACTTTAACTCTGTCATCAATTAATTGTGTAGCCAGCGTTTGAACAGATAATACATCTGATCGAAGAGAAGTCATTACCGCAGTAGCCGCAACTATTGGGGCGTGGTCAAACTGACCAAATATCCAAGGGTATTTTTCACCATGATTCATTACATATTTTTGAATGGTCAAACGTTGCCAAATACTTTTCAACGTTTCAGCATCTTGCTTGTCAATCTGATTTATGGCTGCCATTGAATCCACTCTGGATGCCACATCTTCAGCAAAGGCTACTTTTTCGGCTTCATTACTTAATAGTTCCGGATCCTCTATAAAAGCTGTATCTAACACATAATTAATTTTTTTGGAAACCTTTTCTCCATTTTCTTCTACAACAATTTCTCCGGGTTTATCAGCTATTAACTGACATATTTTATTTCTAAAATTATGCAAGTTTTTCATGAGTTGGGCTCCTTCAGGGGCAACGTGCTCAAAATCTTCTCCTGCCAACATTCTGGTAGGTGTATCATAATCATCTTTTTTCATATAACCGGATAAATCTTTAATGTGGATGAATCCATCACTAGTTATGTGAAATAAATCGTTGTGATAAGGGTCATCTCCATGATCTACCACTTCACCATCTACAGCAACAATACCAAGACCATTAATTTTTGCTACAATAGCTTTCAACTTAGAAACTGCATCTGCATTATTATCCGGATCGGTAACAGCTAACTCAATACCCTGAAATTCTTCGAGCAATGTGGCAGGATCAGCAGCTCCAACTAACATCCATAGGTTACGAGCCACCAAATCGTTACACATTTTTCTAGTTTCAAACACGATAGAATCCTTAACTCCAATAAGGGAAGCAACTCTTTTAGTCTCTGGATTATCTTTACCGCTTGTTGAAACCAAAGTAGCATACTTACTATCCAAATTTCCAATGATATCCTCATTAAAACTTTCAGTATTAGTAATACTGCCTTCAATCTTATTATTTAAAGTAACAAATGCGTTGATAATTTCCTTGGAAACATTCATTGCAAGTAAAGCCATAAGTACTAAGTACATAAGGCCCACCATTTTCTGTCTTGGGGTTTCTTTACCTCCTCCCATGGTATCTTAATTTTTAATTAATAAATTATCCATTTACATTCATTGCAGAAAGCATATTTCCATACACAGTATTCAATGACGCTAAATTTGTAGTTAACTCAGACATGGTTTCTTTGTACTTTCTTGTATCCTCTAAAGAAGAATGTAGATTAGTCATAAGCTCGCTAATACCAGCGTACATTTCTTCGCTAGCTTTAAGATGATCCGATGCTCCCTTAAGTTGCATCTCATAAACATTATTTAGCTCTGATAAATTTCCTGAAACTTTATTAAGTTGATCTCCAAAGTTTGAGTCACCAGCAGAAATACTAGTTATTTCTTTAACTGAGCTAGCCGCAGAATCGTATGCAGATGATAATTCACCCACTTTACTTGAAGCACCTTTAATATTTTCAACAAGTTCACTGTTTGCATCAGCTGCTGCTGTCATATCTCCTATTTTTCCAGCGCTATCGCTTAAATTACGCATTCCTGTACCTAAACTCTCTATTAATTCCGGTTCAATTTTAGCTTTTGCAAGCATATTATCCAGTTGCTCCACTACTGTTTCATCAGAGCTTTCAGAAAGAGTGTGAATGTCATCGTCATCTCCGTGTCCCAAAGCTAACTCAGGATATGCTAAGGACCAGTCAATTTCTTCGTGTAAAGGTTCATGAGCAGACAACATAAAAATAGCTGCTTCAACGCCTAATCCGGCAATTAACATAAAACCAGCACCAGGCCAGTGTTGAATTTTAAACATCGCTCCTACAATTACTAGTGCACCACCGTAACCATAGACGTATTTCATAATTGTCTTGAACTTTTTACTTTCGAAAAAACTATCTCCGCTCATTGTTTAGATTTTAAAGTTTGTAAATAAATTTAGTTAATAATAAATATTTTAGTTGTGATATACTTAAATTAAATGTTAAAAATCACCTTCGTTCTTAGGTCCACCTCTTCCTAAATAATTCATTACACTTCTAAATCCTATGTATGATTTAGCCGTGTCCTGATATTCATAAGATCTAGTTCCGGTTTGAAGGTAATAACCAATATCTTTCCAAGAACCACCTCTTACAACCTTTCTCTTCATAGACGGTGGGTCGTGGTCAAGTGCATGGTATATATATTCAGTGTTCATATCATGTCCATACTCATATACTGACTCATCAAAAGCAGTACGACACCACTCTGCTACATTTCCTGACATACAATATAATCCAAAATCATTAGGATGGTACGAATTCGCTTTTACGGTATGAAAACCACCATCTTCCATATATCTACCTCTTAATGGTTTAAAGTTGCCAAGGAAACATCCTCTAGAGTTTCTAATGTATGGTCCTCCCCACGGATATGGATTATTGTCTAACCCACCTCTGGCAGCGTATTCCCACTCCGTTTCACTAGGAAGTCTAAAGTCTTGAACAAATGGCAACATATTAGATTTTCTCCAAGAGTTTAATAGTTGTGTTCTCCACACATTAAATGCATTACATTGTTGCCATGTTACACCGACAACAGGGTATTCATCATAGGCCGGATGCCAAAAATACATGTTAGACATGTGCTCATTGTCAGCATAGGTGAAATCATGTATCCAACATAATGTATCAGGATAAACATTAATAACTTCTTTAATGATAAACCTTGATCTATCCTCGTGACCTCTAATAGCGTTGTTTTGACCTTTGCTATTTCTAAAGCCTAAATTCAAATCCTTTCCTCTCACCTGACCAGGCTCAGCAGGAAATGGCATATTAGGGTTTTTCATTTTCACCCTGTGATCTTCGTCTTCATCTGCTTCCGTATTTGAAATTCGCTTAATTAGAGGTCTACCTTTCTTGGCAGCTTCTTGTAAATCAATCCAGTAATATTCAAACATAAATTTTCGCGTATCAAATTCTTTCCTTTGATAAAAACGCTCACTTTCGTTCAAAAACATCTGAGCCAATAACGGAGCATATTCAGAATTATGTCCTCTAGACGGATTAAAAGAAATATATTCAAAACGTGAGTTCCAATTTAATTGCCAGTCAGCTTCATCTTTTACTTCTAATTCGTCATCGTACGTTTCAATTAAAAACTCTTCAGGAAATTCTGCACCCAATATACGTCTAGCAATGGAATCCCTAACCCAATAAACAAATTGTCTATATTCATTATTGGTGATTTCTGTTTGATCCATGTAAAATGCATTAACAGAAACCGTTTTAGTTTCATTGTAGTGAGTTAAAGGAACATCTTGATCACTTTGTCCCATGTTAAATGCCCCTGCAGGGATATACAACATTCCATAAGGGTCAGTTTGATACCAGACTGGTCTTCCCAAAACACCAACTAATTCACCGTTTCCACCAGAGGAAGCACAACTTCCTAACAGGAAAGCAATTGAAATAAAATAAAATATCTTTCTCATCTTATTCTCTTTTAAAAAGTCCCAAAATTTATAGCTTGAGGGATCACTTAATACGTTATTTAAATTTTTAAGTTTCATTAATCTTACAAGAATCTAGGGTTTTTAGATTTTTCTATCGTAGGAGGCTTAGCTAAACTAAAGCAATAATTCAACATAATGTCATGAGAACCAGAGCTGTATGTAGCAATTTCACTTGTGGTCACACCATAAGCATATCCAATTCTCAGTGAACTCCCATCCCCCAGTGCATGTTGATATCCTAACATAGGTGCTATTTCATCACCAACTCTCCATGTTATTCCACCCCAAAATTTATTTTGGTAAAGCGCATTTACATTGATATCCATAATGGTAGAAGATGCATCCGATTTGATCAAAAAACTTGGACGCAATTTGATATCAGGTGTAATATCGTAAATATAGCCTGCCGTAATCCAATAATGATGTACGTTCTGCACATTTAAGTTGTTCATTTGTAATCCACCTATGTGTGTGGTAGAAATCCCCAAATACAATTCATTGGTTTTATAAAAAACTCCAAGGTTAAAGTCTGGAACAACACCTGACATCTGTTCACCACTTATACTATTATCTTGCTGCCAAGGATTTCCTGAGGGAGTTTGCCAGGTAGCTTCAATGCTTTTTTGCAAAATACCCAAACTAGCTCCAATACCGAGTTGACCTGCACCAATGCCTAAATGATAGGAATAATTAAGTCTTGCAATATTATTTTTTTCAAATCCCAATTGATCATTTACATATGTGATTCCTAAACCACCTCTAACCATCTCAACTGGAGCATGTACATTTAATATTCCAGTAGTTGGACTACCCGTAAAACCAGCCCACTGCTGACGCCCTAACATGGTACCACATATATTATTGTTCATACCAGCATAACCAGGATTAAAAGATATATTATCAAACATGTAATGTGTAATCTGATAATCCTGTTGTGCATTACTTACCATAATAACACTGATAAAAACAAATACGGATAAAAGTTTTTTCATATATAAAACATTAATAATCAAATTGTTACGAAACTAATTTAAAATTGTTTCGACCAATTTTAATTAAATATGCTAAAAATTAAGATGGTAAAGATAATAAAATTAAACTAATTTAACTTCCGATATGTCATCCACCATAGATCAGGAATTAAACCCTTTTGGGCAGTTATGTAATCTTCATAGTCACATGGGACTAAATTGTGGCGTTCAAATTTAAAATCCTTTAATGGTGGATAGGGCACTTCTAACCACCACCTTTCTGTTTTTGGACTCTTGTAAAAAACTAGATTATGATTTAGCTCTTCATGGAATACGGAATATTTAGTGTAATCCTTTTTGGTGCCTATTGGGTAATCTTTCTTTCTTTTTGCAAATCCATCAACAGCAAAGTATAGCAGTTGAGCAACCAGTTCAACTTCAGAGTCAGTAAGATTATTGCGTAAATTATATACCCCAAAACTAGTTAGTTTATCGCTGATTCCAGCATACATCGTAAGTTGACATAATTCATTTGCAAAAAATCCATTTGGACCGTTTTCGCCAGTGCTTTTATAATCCGATGCTCTAAGGCAAGATAAATCGATAGAAAGAATATCTGTATTTCTAAGATATGGTTCTGCTAGTTTCAAATTTTGTTGTAACTCTCCAAGCCTCAAACAATCAAAGTATAACTCATCAAAAAGATTCAACTGTGGAGCCGATAAGTAGAATTGTTGACTTCCCAGAATAGAGAAATTAAATAAAAAATTGGGTTTAGTGGTGAGTAAGTGATTAATGAAATTGCTGTTTGACAACTGATTTTCTTGATCAATTTCTAAATCAATTTTTTTATCAATACAAGTTATGTTTACGGTTTGCTCTATATTTTTATAACCTAGATAATTGGCAAATGTCAGTTCCTGAGAACTTCCAAGTATGATCAAAAATTTGCCCTTTTTTTGTACTTCAGCCGTTACGTCTTGTAAGGCAATTAGTGTATCTTTTTCTTGAGCTCCCCTTTCTATAATTCCTAGGTCAACTAGCTTGATATTTTTAATTGGGGGAAGGTAAAAATCATAAAACTTTTTTCTTACTGAAATATGAAATAATTCATCCTCTAGGTTATCACTCAAACTATGGTTTTGTTCTACACTTACAACAACAACATCAGCATGTTCCCACTCAGGAAAATTTACATTATAAAACTCACAGGATGAACCAATAGAGTTATTTTTTATTTCCAACTTTTGAATTGGCTTGAAATAAATGTCAAGACTCATTGATTTACGATTTTAGTATAGACTTTGCCTCTTCTAGCGTAACTAATTTAGGATCTTTCTTGGGATCCAATTGTCTTCTTTTTTTTCCTGAAATGACAAAAAATTTACCCCATCTACCCTTTTCTACTGTAATCCCTTCAGGTTCCCAATTATGTACTAATTTCTCCTTGTCTTTTTTCTTTTTTTCTTCAATCAATTCAATTATGTCTTCATCTGAGAGATGATCGAAATCATACTTTTTATTGACATTGATAAAAGTATCATTCCATTTGATAAATGGGCCAAACCTACCTTTCCCTTTGGTAACTGGGAGTTCCTCATAAATCATAATTGGCGCATCCAGTTCTTTTTTCTTTTTAATGTATTCTTTGGCTTTTTCTAAGTCAATCTGATCCACGTCTTCTCCCTTTTCGATGGATACATTTATTTTTCCAAACTGTATATAAGGACCAAATCTTCCAAGTTTTAAGTATACCTCATCTTTTTCGAATGTACCAAGAAGCTTAGGGTACTCAAATAAAGATAGAGCAGACTCTAAGTCGATAGACTTTATGTTTTGATCACTTTTAAGACTGGCAAACCTAGGTTTTTTGTCCTCATCTTTTGTATCTCCTATTTGTATAATTGGACCATATTTTCCAAGTTTTGCATACACTGGCTCACCTGATTTTGGCTCTTTACCAAGCAGACGTTCACCATTAGCTCGTTCTGCATTTTCTTGTATGTAGGCGACATTTTTATGAAATGGCTTATAGAATTTACCTAGCATATCAGACCAGATTAAAGAACCATCTGCAATTGCATCTAATTCTTTTTCAATATCTGCTGTAAAATTATAATCCATTATTTTTTGGAAATGTTGTGATAAAAAGTCGTTAACAACTTCACCAATTGTGGTAGGAATCATTTTTTTTCGATCAGCTCCAACTTTCTCTGTGAGTTTGTTGTTTTTGATCTCACCGGATGTAAATTCAATTTGAGTAATTTCCCTTTCAACACCCTCAAGGTCTTTTATTTCCACATAACCTCTGTCCTGGACTGTCTTAATTGTGGGGGCATAAGTAGATGGTCTTCCAATACCCAAATCTTCTAGTTTTTTTACTAATGAAGCTTCCGTGTACCTGGCAGGCGGTCTTGAGAATTTTTGTGTGGCTAACACGTTCACACAATTTACTACATCACCGTCATTTACATTGGGTAAAATACTTTGTCCTTCTTTTTCTGAGGACAAATTATACACTTTCAAAAAACCATCGAATTTAATGACTTCTCCGGTGGATACAAAATTCTGACTCAGTCCGTCAAAACCGATTTCTATAGAAGTTTTTTCTATCTCTGCATCACTCATTTGTGAAGCAATGGTTTTCCTCCATATTAACTTATACAACTTATCTTCAGGGCTGTCATAATCTAAAGAACTTAGTCCAAAATTTGTTGGTCTTATGGCTTCATGAGCTTCCTGTGCAGATTTATTTTTGTTATGATATTTTCTTGGATTGCAGTAATTAGAACCAAACGATCTTGAAATATGCTGCTGTGCAGATGTCATCGCATCTTTGGAAAGACTCACAGAGTCTGTTCTCATGTAAGTAATATGCCCAGATTCGTACAAACGTTGAGCCACAGACATGGTTCTAGAAACACTAAATCCTAAAACCCTGCTGGCTTCTTGTTGAAGCGTAGAAGTAATAAAAGGAGCAGAAGGTGTTCTTTTACCCGGTTTTTTAGTTACTCGAATAATTTTAAACTCTTTATTCTTTAAAGAATTTAAAAAAATACTTGCCTCATTTTCAGAAGCTAAGTTGGAAGACAATTCTGATTTAAATTGAAATCCTTTAAATTCAAAGTTGGCTACTACTTTAAACGTCTCTACAGGTTTATGGTTTGCAATTTCTTGTTCACGCTGAACTATTAATTTAACGGTCACTGATTGAACTCTTCCTGCTGATAAATTGGGTTTTACTTTCCTCCACAATACAGGAGAAAGTTCATATCCTACAAGTCGATCAAGAATTCTTCTAGCCTGCTGAGAATTTACAAGGTTTTCATCAATGTCTCGAGGATTCTCAACCGCTTTAAGCACTGCATTTTTAGTGATCTCATTGAACGTAATTCGTTTCGTATTTTCTTCTTTTAGTTTTAATGCATGTAATAAGTGCCAAGAAATGGCTTCTCCTTCGCGATCTTCATCCGTAGCAAGCCAAACTATTTTGGATTTCTTTGCTAAACTCGAAAGTTCAGACACCACCTTTTTCTTGTCCTGTGGAACTACATATGTGGCATTGAAATTATTTTCAACATCAATTGGATCTCCTTTTTTAGGCAATTCTCTAATGTGTCCGTAACAAGATCTGACTGTGTAATCGCTCCCTAAAAAACCTTCAATTGTTTTTGCTTTGGCGGGGGACTCAACTATGACTAAATTGCTCATTGATTTTGAAAAAAGGATTAAAATTTCTCCTACAAAGAAATAAAATATTAAAACTAAAAAACAAGTTAGTTTAAATTTTCAATGGGTGTAAATCTGTTATAATTATGATAATTTAACTACATTTTTACGCTGACAAATTGTCAGTTTTTGATTTAAATTATACTTTTGTAGCAAATTCAAAACAACTATGAACCAAGTTTTAAAAGAAGAAGTTCAAGGTACAGCCACTATAATTGATAACACAGAAAAAAGTGAAAAAAAATTGTATTTGGAAAGCTACGGATGTCAGATGAATTTTTCTGATAGTGAAATAGTAGCTTCTATATTAGACAAGCATGGTTATCAAACTACACGAAATTTTGAAGAATCTAATCTTATTCTATTAAATACTTGTTCCATAAGAGAAAAAGCGGAATCAACAGTTAGAAACCGATTAAAATCATTCAATGCCTTAAAAAAAAACAATCCTAGTTTAATTATAGGAGTATTGGGGTGTATGGCAGAACGAATGAAAGAAAGTCTTCTAGAAGAAGAAAAATTAGTAGATCTTGTTGTAGGTCCTGATGCTTATCGAGATCTTCCTAGATTACTTGTTGAAGTAGAAGATGGGCACAAGAGTGTAAATGTACTTTTATCAAGGGAAGAAACTTATGCAGATATCAGTCCAGTAAGGTTAGATAATAACGGAGTTTCTGCATTTATCTCTATCATGAGAGGATGCGACAACATGTGTTCTTTTTGCGTAGTTCCTTTTACAAGAGGAAGAGAAAGAAGTAGAAATCCTCTAAGTATTGTTGCAGAAGCTAAAGAACTCTACAAAAATGGGTACAGGGAAGTTACGCTTCTAGGGCAAAATGTAGATAGTTATAGATGGAATGTAAATAAGAAGGGAGAAATAATAAATATAGATAATCCTACTACAGATTTTGCAGAACTGCTTGAAATGGTTGCTCTTGTAGCTTCAGATCTTCGGATCCGATTTTCTACTTCGCATCCAAAAGACATGACAGACAAAGTACTACACACCATGCAGAAATATAAAAATATCTGTAACTATATACATTTACCAGTACAGTCTGGAAGTTCTCCCATTCTTAAAAAGATGAATCGTGGTTACACTAGAGAATGGTATTTAGAAAGAATTGATGCCATTAAGAGAATTATTCCTGGTTGCGCCATTTCAACTGATATCATTACCGGATTTTGTGGTGAGACTGAGGAAGAACATAAAGAAACTCTTTCCTTAATGAATAAAGTTAAATTTGATTTTGCATACATGTTTTTTTACTCTGAGAGACCGAAAACATTAGCGCAAAGAAAATACGAAGATAATATTCCACTAAAGACTAAAAAAGCAAGACTCCAAGAGGTAATTGATGTACAAAGAGAACATTCATTAGAAAGCAACAAAAGACAAATTGGTAACGTAGTAGAAGTTTTAGTAGAAGGTCCATCCAAAAAATCAAATGATTTTTTCTGTGGGAGGAATAGTGAAAATACGATGATTGTCTTCCCAAAAGAAAATGTCAAGAAAGGAGATTATATCTTAGTTAGGATTGACGATTGTACTGCAGCAACTTTGAAAGGTGAAATTGTTTTATCATGAATTTACAAACCGTAAAAAATAGATTTGGAATCATTGGCAATACCCCTGCCTTGAACAGAGCATTAGATGTGGCTGTTCAGGTAGCTCCAACTGACATTACCGTGCTTATTACTGGAGAAAGTGGTACTGGAAAAGAAAATATGCCTAAGATCATTCATCATTATAGCTCTAGAAAGCATCATGAATATATAGCTGTAAACTGTGGAGCAATTCCTGAAGGTACGATTGATTCAGAATTGTTTGGGCATGAAAAAGGAGCATTCACTGGGGCAACTGACAGCAGAAAAGGATATTTTGAAGTGGCTGATGGTGGCACCATTTTTTTAGATGAAGTAGCAGAATTACCCTTACCAACTCAGGTAAGATTATTAAGAGTATTAGAAACTGGAGAATATATAAGAGTAGGGTCATCAAAAGTTAAAAAAACCAATGTAAGGATTATTGCTGCGACTAACGAGAATGTTCAAAAAGCCATTGAAAAAGGAAAATTTCGAGAAGATCTTTTTTACAGACTAAGCACAGTGCCTATCTATCTCCCACCACTGAGAGAAAGAAAAGAAGATATTCATTTATTATTTAGAAAATTTTCTGCTGATTTTGCAGAGAAATATAGAATGCCAAGTATTAAATTAAATGAAGAAGCTGTACAACAACTATGTAGCTATAATTGGCCTGGAAACATCAGACAACTAAAAAATGTTGCTGAGCAAATATCTGTTATTGAGAGCCAAAGAGATGTAGATTCAATTATACTGTCTACTTATCTTTCAAATTCTAACGGCAGTAAAAATTTACCCATGGTGATAGATCAAAAGAAGGAAGACGAAAGTTTTTCTGAGCGCGATCTACTTTACAAAGTTCTGTTTGATTTAAAAAATGATGTTACTGAAATGAAAAGAGTCATAGTAGATCTGATCAACAATAATGAATTAAGCAATAACGAAAAGACCGCTATTATCACTAGACTACACACCAATGAAGAAGAACTTTCAAATCAAGTTCCTGTAATAAATGACTTTACAATTGAACATAAGAACGAACCAAGCACATTTCAAGAATCCTTTCAAGAGAGTGTTGAAATTGAAGAATCCCTATCATTGGAAGAAAGAGAAAAAGAATTAATTCAAAAAGCACTTAAAAAACATAATGGAAGAAGAAAAAATGCAGCTAAAGAATTAGGAATTTCAGAAAGGACGCTTTATAGAAAAATTAAAGAATATGAGATTTTAAAATGAAAAATAAATTTTTTCATATTATTCTAATTAGTCTGTTTCTTAGTAGATGTGCTTTACCACAGTTTAGTTTTAAACCTGGAGGTGGGAATGGAGAAGAAATTAATGCAAATACGGTTCAAGTCGATTTTTTTGAAAATAACAGTACCATTGGAGGAGCTTTTCTATCCGCTTCATTTACAGAAAGCTTAAGAGACATCATGCAGGCTCAAACTAAGCTTAATTTAGTTGATAGTAAAGGGGACATACAAATTACAGGAGTTATAAGCAACTATTTAGTATCACCTATTAATATTCAAGCTCAAAGCGAATCTGCAGCTCAAAATAGGCTTAAAATGAATGTCTCCGTAAGTACCTACTTTAAAGCTAATGACTCTATTGGGTTAAATAATTCTCCATTTAGCGCGTTTGTTGATTACGATGCTGGTAGGGATTTCACATCCATAGAAGAACAATTAGTTGAAGAACTCAATTTTCAACTTACACAAGACATATTTGACAAGATATTTGGAGGAGAATGGTAAATACTTCGCTCAAAAATATTGATTCTATAATTGAAAATAAAGATCAAGTAAATGATCGTGATCTTGAGGCACTCTATAACTTAACTGTAGAATATCCTTATTCTAGTTTTTGTTATTATCTATTATATGCTATACTAAAAAAACAGAACAGAACGGGTGTTGAAAATGTATTAAAGAAAACTGCAATTCGGTTTCACGATAGGAATCTTTTAAAAAAATTATCTAAAAACTCCTTTACTAATCAAAACACTGAAGTAAAAAAGACAGTGTCGAATATTGATGAGGTCAAAAATGAAGAACAGGAAAGAGTGTTAAATGAAAATGTATTTGCTAACATCATCAATGATAATATTATCCAAGAAATAATTGAAATTAAAGATCAAGTTCAAGAAGAGAATGAGGTTGAAAAACTACCAGAAACGGTAAAATTAAATCCACATCCTAAGCCATTTGAGGAATGGCTATTTAAACATCCCATAAAAAAAACAAAAAGAGAAATCTCGGTGGATGAAATCTTAAATAGCTTAGAGAATAGAAAAAACCGACCCGATAAAACTTCTTTTTTTTCTGCACCAGATGCTGCAAAAAAAAGCCTGGAAACTAATACTGATTTAGTGACTGAAACCCTGGCTGAAATTCACGTACAGCAAGGTAACTACCCTAAAGCAATAGAGATATACCAAAAACTCATTTTGTTAAATCCAGAAAAAAAACTTTTATTTGCAAGCCGAATTGAATTTATAAAACAAAAAACACAATTATAAATGACAACTTTTTTAATGATTTTATCCTCGCTCGCAGCTATTTTGCTTATCGTAGTTGTTTTACTCCAAAATTCTAAAGGTGGTGGTCTAGATTCTAGCTTTGGCAATGTTAATCAACTTGGAGGAGTTGCTCAATCCACCGAAACTATAGAAAAGGCAACATGGACCTTAGCAGGAATTATTGCTATACTTAGCTTGGTAGCAGCTGTGAAATATAGTCCTAATACAGAAGCGTCTACAGGCATCACAACTGAAGGTGTGAGCTTGGAAACACCAACGAATTCAGAACCACTTAACCTTCCTACAGAACTACCTTAAGTAGAAATGTCAGTTTGTCATTTGGTATTGCATTGATCTAACGTCAAATTGTCTAGAATGTGCCACAAGGATTTATTGGCACAAAATATGTTAAACATAAACCGTAATTTTTAAAATAATAAAATGTCATTAAACGTTAAACCATTGGCTGATCGTGTTATCGTTGAGCCTGCAGCGGCTGAAGAAACTACAGCTGGTGGAATTATCATTCCTGATACTGCAAAAGAAAAACCCAAAAAGGGTAAAGTTGTTGCCGCAGGAAGCGGTAAAAAAGATGAACCTGTAACTGTGAAAGAAGGTGATATAGTATTGTATGGCCAATACAGTGGTACTGAAATTAAAATAGAAGGAAATGACTACCTCATCATGAGAGAGAGTGACATTTTCGCAATAGTTAAATAACCTTAAAATTTAATAAAATGGCTAAAGAAATAGTATTTGATGTTGACGCAAGAGAAAAACTCAAAAAAGGAGTTGATTCCTTAGCAAATGCGGTAAAAGCGACATTGGGCCCAAAGGGTAGAAATGTGGTAATAGATAAGAAGTTTGGTGCACCGCAAGTAACAAAAGATGGTGTGACAGTAGCAAAAGAAATCGAATTAAAAGATGCTGTAGAGAACATGGGAGCACAGATGGTAAAGGAAGTGGCATCTAAAACAAATGATACTGCTGGTGACGGAACTACTACAGCTACCGTTCTTGCTCAAGGAATTATTAACAAAGGGCTAAAAAACGTAGCTGCTGGAGCTAACCCTATGGATATAAAAAGAGGGATTGACAAAGCGGTAACTACTGTAGTTGCAGAGCTTAAAAAACTTTCAAAAGAGGTAGGTTCTGATAATGATAAAATAAAACAAGTAGCTACGATATCAGCAAACAACGATGAGTCTATTGGGTCATTGATTGCTGAAGCTATGAAAGTTGTTGGTAAAGATGGTGTAATTACCGTTGAAGAAGCTAAAGGAACTGAAACAGAAGTTAAAACAGTAGAAGGTATGCAATTTGATAGAGGTTACTTATCTCCATATTTTGTTACTAACGCTGAAAAAATGATAACAGAACTAGAATCTCCTTACATCTTAATTCATGATAAGAAGATTTCTAACATGAAAGATTTACTACCTGTTTTAGAACCTGTTGCTCAATCTGGAAAACCATTATTAATAATAGCTGAAGACGTAGACGGTGAAGCACTAGCTACTCTAGTAGTTAATAAAATTAGAGGATCTCTAAAAATTGCTGCAGTCAAAGCACCAGGTTTTGGAGACAGAAGAAAAGCTATGTTGGAGGACATTGCTATATTAACAGGTGGTACTGTAATCTCAGAGGAAAGAGGTTTTAAAATGGAAAACACAACCATTGATATGCTAGGTACATGTGAAAAGGTTGAGATTGACAAGGATAATACCACGGTCGTAAATGGTGCTGGAACAAAAGATGATATTGTAGCAAGAACCAATCAAATCAAAGCACAAATCGAAACCACCACTTCGGATTACGATAAAGAAAAGCTTCAAGAAAGGTTAGCTAAGCTAGCTGGTGGTGTCGCTGTTCTTTACGTAGGAGCTGCTACTGAGGTAGAGATGAAAGAGAAAAAAGACAGAGTTGATGATGCACTAGCCGCTACTAGAGCAGCTGTTGAAGAAGGAATTATTCCTGGTGGTGGAGTAGCTTACATCAGAGCTGCAGAGGCACTTGATGAAAAAAGCGGTGCGAATGAAGATGAAAACACTGGAATTAAAATAGTTAAAAGAGCTATTGAAGATCCTTTGAGAACCATCATAGAAAACGCAGGTGGAGAAGGCGCTGTAATTGTTCAGAAAGTGAAAGAAGGTAAAGATGACTTTGGATATAACGCAAGAACTGATAAATATGAATCGTTATTAAAGTCTGGTGTTATTGATCCTACAAAAGTTTCAAGAAGTGCATTAGAAAATGCAGCATCTATTGCTTCGATGTTACTGACAACAGAATGTGTTGTGGCTGATGAACCAGAAGATGACATGCCTGCACCTCCAATGGGTGGTGGAATGCCTGGTGGAATGCCTGGAATGATGTAATTAATAGATTGTAAAAACAGTCCTAAAAGCCCAGTTTGCCTGGGCTTTTTTTATTGTGCCCCATTAATAATTTCTTCTACCACATTCGGGTCAAGCAAGGTTGAGGTATCTCCTAAATTTGAAGTATCCCCTTCTGCAACCTTTCTTAAAATTCTTCTCATTATTTTTCCAGATCTGGTTTTGGGTAATCCAGGAACAAACTGAATTTTATCAGGTTTTGCAATGGGACCTATTTCTATCGAAACCGTGTTTAAAATTTCTTTTTTTACCTCATCGTTACCAATAACTGATGAATCTAAAATAACGTATGCATATATCCCTTGACCTTTAATATCATGAGGATATCCTACAACTGCACTTTCTACTACACTGTTATGTTCATTAATTCCATTTTCAACCTCAGCTGTTCCCATTCTATGGCCTGATACATTGATTACATCATCAACCCTTCCAGTAATTCTATAAAAGCCATCTTTGTCTCTTTTACATCCGTCACCTGTAAAATACATCCCTGGATAAGAAGAAAAGTAAACTTGTTTACATCTATCATGATCTCCGTAAGTAGTTCTTATCATACTTGGCCAAGGAAATTTTATGCATAAATTTCCTTCTACATCATTTCCATAAATTTCTTTTCCTTCTGTATCAACTAAGCATGGTTGAATACCCGGAAGAGGTAATGTAGCAAACGTAGGTTTCATTTTCGTAATGTGAGCTAATGGTGAAATCATGATTCCTCCAGTTTCTGTTTGCCACCAGGTATCAACAATCCAACATTTTTCTTTACCAATATTTTTATAATACCATTGCCAAGCTTCCTCATTTATAGGCTCACCTACACTACCAAGTGTTTTTAGATGACTTAAATCATATTTTTCAATAAACTCTGTACCAAACGCTTGTAACGCTCGAATTGCAGTTGGAGCTGTGTAGAATAAATTCACTTTGTGTTTTTCACAAATTTCCCAAAATCTTCCAGCATCTGGAAAAGTGGGGATACCTTCGAACATTAACGTAGTTGCACCTGCTAAAAGTGGTCCATATACGATATATGTATGTCCTGTTATCCATCCAATATCTGCTGTACACCAATACACATCGTTATCTTCGTACTGAAAAACATTCCTAAAACTATATTCAGCATAAACCATATAGCCCCCACAATGATGTTGAACCCCTTTCGGCTTTCCAGTAGATCCAGAAGTATATAATACAAATAGAGGATCTTCAGAATCCATTTCTTCAGCTACACATGTCGAATCAACCTTTTTTAATTCCTCGTGCCACCAAAGATCTCTTCCTATTTTCATTTGTACAGACTGACCTGTCCTATTTAACACAATACATGATTTAATAGTTGGACAATGCAGAAGGGCTTCATCCGCAATATCTTTTAAGCATAGTTGCTTTGTACCTCTAAATAGTCCATCACTAGTTAACAATATATTACAATCTGCATCATTAATTCTATCGGCAAGAGCCTTGGCTGAGAATCCTGCAAAAACAACTGAGTGGATAGCTCCAATACGAGCACATGCCAACGTAGCAATTGCCAATTCCGGAACCATAGGCATGTAAAGACAGATTCGATCTCCCTTTTTAGCCCCATTAAGCTTTAATACGTTAGCAAATTCACATACCCGTTTATATAATTCCTCATATGTGATGGAAATGGATTTTTCGCTTGGGTCATTAGGCTCCCAAATAATAGCAACATCGTTAGCTTTATTTTCCAGATGCCTATCAAGGCAGTTTTCAGTTATATTTAATTTACCATTGACAAACCAATTTACATCTGGTGTATTAAATTCCCAATCAAGAACCTTGCTCCATTTTGATTTCCAGGAAAAGGTAGAGGCGATTTCAGCCCAGAATACATCAGGATTTTCTATACTTTTTTGATAAGCTGTATTGTATTCAGAAATACTATTAATCTTATTTATCATTGGTTAAGGTTATTAAATTGATTCCAAGAGGATTTGAAACTAATCTAAAAATAACCATTTTAATCCAAATTTAAAATACCTGTCTGGTTGAGGGTAATGTAATGAAGTAAAATAACGATATCCTGATATTCCTGAGTTAAGATGAGCAATCATAGCAAAAATGGTAACTCCTTTAATTTCTGCTTTAGCCATTAAATCTGTAATAAAATAGGATTCTTGTTCTTTTTCATTAGAAACCAAAAACTGATTAATTTGAGGACTATACTCCATTAAATTAAATGATGAAAAGCTTCTAACTCTTACCCCTAAAAATAGTGTCGCATCACTCTTTGCATGTAGAAACTTATAATAAAAACTTCCAAATGCTAACCACTTTGGAAGTTGGTATATAGACAACCCGCCTTGATATTGATGTTGTAATTCAATGTTAAAATTCATTTTCTTTTTTTGGACCATGTACTCTAGAGAAGTTTGCACAATTTGCACGGTATCCAATGTTGAGACTGGAGATAAATCACGGTTAAAATACATTGGGTTTTTTATCCAAAACTGATTTGATTTTAACTTGATATTTTTAAATAAGAGAGCTGTATTTAATCCAATGTAATACATGTCATTCACTCTATTATTCCATATGACATGATTACTATTGTATTGATGAAACACATAATTTGGTGTGATTCGTTTGGCATTTAAACTGCCTGAAAACTTGATTTTTTGGGATAGGGTTCTATTGTAACCCATGTGGAAATTAAAATTATTTTTTCTGAATCCGAATGGAGTATAACTTGCTGTCGTATTAAAATTAAATTTTGGTTTGCTTAAGATGTATTTAAGGCCTATATCGTGATTTGATAAAATGGTATCATAAGTATGGTTTGTAAATGTCGATCTGTTAGCAGCATAAAAAATTACCAAAGATTTGGTTAAAACAGAATCTTTATAATTAGATAAATAGTAGTTTATGTGCTGATGAAAATCTTGCTGAATTAATGTGTCATTGGAACTACTGGTATCAAAATGATTGAACAGAAATAAATTTGCATTTAAACTATCGTAATAATTCCTAAATCGACTATCAAAAGATGTTTTGAAGTCCAATTTTTTTGATTTAGAGTTTGAATCAATTTTAAATATGGTTTGTTGGATTTTTATTCTCCATAGCTTATCGTTTGAAAATCCATAAATCATGTTTACAGGGATCAAGTTTCTATTCAAAATATCAAAATCAGAATGCGTAAAATTCGAATCATTTTGAATCCCTCCATTTTGCTCATTATACAATCTATGGTGTTTTAAAGAAGCTTTTATGACGTAGTTTTCTCTTTTAGAGTTTCTATAATAATTAGTTTGAAAAAAATTAGAATTTGTAGCCTGATTTAAATAATAACCATCGTGGCTTCTTTTTAAAAAAGAAATAGAATAAAATGAACTTTTAGATATGGGTTGGTTGTGATAGATAGCCAAGTTTTGCTCCTGTTGATCTCCAATTATGTACTGAAAGTCTAAAACAGGTACTTTTTGATAGATAAAAGGCATATCAGGCTGTTCTTTTGTAAATAATGATCCATTTACAAAAGGATGAAGTTTTGAACTATCAAAATGTAAATTAAAAACAACACTTGATGGTCCTCCTGTAAATAGAGTATAGTTCAATGAATCGTCTAAAAACGAAAACTGGTTCCAAATTTTAGTTGTACTAGAATCTGGTTGAGCATAAAAAATATTAGAGACCAATAAAATATAAAATGAAATAAATAATTTCATATTAAGTGAAAATAAAAAAAAAGACCATTTCAATGAAATGGTCTTTACAATTTTAGATGTAAAACAACTTAAGCCTGAGTGGTAGGACCACCAAAATTTAATGGAATATTACCAACTTGCTCTGACTCTTTAATGCTGCCAAATGAAGATTCATATTTTGCTAAATTATCAGATAAGGCTCTATGAAGCTTTTTAGCATGCTCAGGAGTCATTACTATTCTAGCCTTCACTTTACCTTTTGGCACTCCTGGCATTATTCTAATGTAATCCATAATAAACTCAGAAGAAGAATGAGTAATAATTGCTAGATTAGAATAAATCCCTTCTGCCGTCTCCTCACTCAACTCTATATTTATACCTTGTTGTTTTTTTTCTTCTGACATCTTAACTCTCTATTTTTTCTTCTGCTACTTCGTCTTGAAGATTTATCCTGTGCATGTCATCAGCAGAGCTAACTAACATAGTTTGATAATTTCTCATACCAGTACCAGCGGGTATTCTGTGACCTACAATTACATTTTCTTTTAAACCTAACATGTGATCAACTTTACCATTAACAGCTGCTTGGTTTAACACTTTTGTAGTCTCTTGAAACGATGCTGCAGAAATAAAACTATCTGTATGTAACGATGCTTTAGTGATACCTTGTAAAATAGGCTCAGCAGTAGCAGTTAATGCATCTCTGGACTCAACCTGTTTAGCGTCATTTCGTTTTAGGGCAGAGTTTTCATCTCTTAATTTTCTAACAGAAACAATTTGACCTGCTTTTAAAACAGTTGAATCTCCTGCTTCAGTAACTACTTTCTTTCCAAAGATCTTATCATTTTCCTGAATAAATTCCCATTTATTAACTGCATTATTCTCTAAGAATTTAGTGTCTCCTGGATCAATGATTTGAACTTTTCTCATCATTTGTCTTACAATCACTTCAAAATGCTTATCATTAATTTTCACTCCTTGAAGCCTGTAGACTTCTTGAATTTCATTAACAATATATTCTTGTACTGCAGTCGGGCCTTTAATCGCCAAAATATCTTTTGGAGTTATAGCACCGTCTGAAAGCGTTTGACCTGCTTTTACAAAGTCATTTTCCTGAACTAGGATGTGTCTTGAAAGAGGAATAAGATACTTTTTAACTTCACCCGTCTTAGCCTCAATAATGACTTCTCTGTTACCTCTTTTGATTTTTCCATAAGATGCAACACCATCAATCTCAGAAACAACTGCAGGATTAGAAGGATTTCTAGCTTCAAACATCTCAGTTACTCTTGGGAGACCACCCGTAATATCACCTGATTTTCCAGATTTTCTAGGTATTTTGACCATAACGTCACCAGAACTAATACCGTCACCATCTTTAACGATAATGTGCGCATCAACTGGTAAATTGTATGATTTCAACTCATTGTCATCTTTATCTACAACAGAAATAGTAGGAATCATCTTTTTATCTCTATTTTCTTTGATAACAATTTCTGTAAATCCAGTTTGCTCATCCACTTCTTCACGATATGTAACTCCTTCTACTAAATTATTAAATTGAAGTTTACCATCATATTCTGAAATAATCACCGCATTATAAGGGTCCCATTTACAAATGACATCACCTTTTTTAAGTTTACTTTTATCTTCCACTAATAATTTAGAACCGTAAGGCACATTTGCATTCATCACAACAGTTCTAGATTTATCAGTAATTTTTATCTCTCCTGTTCTTCCTATAACTATTTTCTCTACTTCACCTTCAGCATTTTTACGTTCTACAAATCTTACCCCTTCCATTTCTAGTGTACCATCATTTTTAGCAGTAAGCTCTGCTTGATCTGCAATATTAGATGCCGTTCCACCCACATGGAATGTTCTTAGTGTAAGTTGTGTTCCTGGCTCACCAATTGATTGTGCTGCAATAACACCAACGGCTTCACCTCTTTGAACAAGTTTACCTGTTGCTAAGTTTCTACCATAACATTTGGAACAAACTCCTCTTGTTAATTCACAAGTTAATACGGATCTGATTTCAACTTCCTCAATGCCAGCAGCTTCTATAGCTCGTGCTATATCCTCATTGATTTCTTCTCCTTCTTTAACAATAACTTCATTAGTATTTGGATCTTCAACGTCAAATAAAGCAACTCTACCAAGAATTCTATCATACAGGCTCTCTACAATCTCATCACTTTTCTTTAATGCGGAAACCGTTAAACCTCTCAATGTTCCACAATCGTAATCATTTATTACAACATCTTGTGCTACATCGACAAGTCTTCTTGTTAAGTATCCCGCATCTGCTGTTTTTAAAGCAGTATCAGCAAGACCTTTTCTAGCCCCGTGAGTGGAGATGAAATATTCAAGAATTGAAAGTCCTTCTTTGAAATTAGATAAAATCGGGTTTTCAATAATATCTTGACCTCCAGAAGCTCCAGATTTTTGAGGTTTAGCCATCAATCCTCTCATTCCAGAAAGCTGTCTTATTTGCTCTTTTGATCCTCTAGCTCCAGAGTCCATCATCATGTAAATGGAATTAAAACCTTGCTTATCTGATTGCAACTTATCCATTAATGTATGAGTTAATCTTGAATTAGTATGTGTCCAGATATCAATGATTTGATTATATCTCTCATTGTTTGTAATTAGACCCATGTTATAATTCATAACTACCTCTTGGACTTCTGAACGAGCTTTATCAATCAAAATATCCTTTTCCTTAGGAATTACGACATCACTTAAGTTAAAAGATAGTCCGCCTTTAAAAGCCATGTAATAACCTAAATCTTTGATGTCATCTAAGAACTTTGCGGTTTTAGGAACACCTGTTACCTTAATAATTTTGGTAATGATATCTCTTAAGGATTTCTTTGTTAAAAGTTCGTTGATATATCCTACTTCTTTAGGAACTAATTCATTGAATAAAATTCTTCCCGTTGTAGTTTCTATAACCTGCTCTACTTCTTCGCCATTTACCATATTATTGATTTTCACCTTGATAGATGCGTGAAGATCAAGTCTTTTTTCGTTAAAAGCTACCTTTACTTCCTGCGGTGAATAAAAGTGCATACCTTCTCCGTTTACTGGTTCATCTTTGGTGCTCTTTCTTATTTTAGTAATGTAATAAAGTCCCAAAACCATATCCTGAGAAGGAACTGTTATTGGCGCACCGTTTGCCGGGTTAAGTATGTTGTGTGAAGCTAACATCAGTAGTTGAGCCTCTAAAATAGCCGCGTTACCAAGCGGAACGTGAACAGCCATTTGGTCACCATCAAAATCAGCATTAAATGCAGTACATACTAACGGATGCAATTGGATGGCCTTTCCTTCAATCAATTTAGGTTGAAACGCTTGTATACCTAATCTATGTAAGGTTGGAGCACGGTTAAGTAGTACTGGGTGTCCCTTTAATACATTTTCAAGGATATCCCAAACTACTGGCTCTTTCTTATCCACTATTTTTTTAGCAGATTTAACGGTTTTTACAATACCCCTTTCAATCATTTTTCTAATGATAAAAGGTTTGAAAAGTTCAGCAGCCATATTTTTTGGTAATCCACACTCATGGAGTTTAAGGGTAGGACCAACCACAATAACTGATCTAGCTGAATAATCAACACGCTTACCTAAAAGATTTTGTCTAAATCTACCCTGCTTACCTTTTAAACTATCGGATAGAGATTTTAAAGGTCTGTTTTTATCAGTTTTTACAGCACTTGATTTTCTTGAGTTATCAAATAGAGAATCAACTGCCTCTTGAAGCATTCTTTTTTCATTTCTCAAGATTACTTCAGGAGCCTTAATTTCAATTAACCTTTTAAGTCTATTATTTCTAATGATGACTCTTCTGTACAGGTCATTTAAATCAGATGTAGCAAATCGGCCACCATCTAGTGGAACTAAAGGTCTTAAATCAGGGGGAATAACTGGAACAACTTTCACAATCATCCACTCCGGTCTGTTTTCAATTCTGCTGTTGGCATCTCTGAAAGATTCTATCACTTGAAGCCTTTTTAAAGCTTCATTTTTTCTTTGCTGAGAAGTTTCATTATTAGCCTGATGTCTTAATTGATAAGACCTTTCGTCTAAATCTTCGTTTGCCAATAAATCGAACAAGGCTTCGGCACCCATTTTAGCGATAAACTTATTAGGATCGTTATCTTCCAAATACTGATTGTCTCTTGGAAGTTTTTCTAAAATATCTAAATATTCTTCTTCCGTGATGAAATCCATTTTTTGTAGTGGCTCACCCTCTGCATTTACAGCATTACCAGGCTGAACTACAACATATCTTTCATAATAAATAATCTGGTCTAACTTTTTGGTTGGCAAACCTAATAAGTAACCAATTTTATTTGGTAGTGACCTAAAATACCATATATGAGCAACAGGAACTACTAAAGAAATATGACCCATTCTCTCTCTCCTTACTTTCTTTTCAGTAACCTCAACCCCACAACGATCACAGACAATTCCTTTGTATCTTATCCTTTTGTATTTCCCACAGTGACATTCATAATCTTTAACTGGACCAAAAATTCTTTCACAAAACAAACCGTCTCTTTCCGGCTTGTAGGTTCTGTAATTAATGGTTTCAGGCTTTAATACTTCGCCATGTGACCTTTCTAAGATAGATTCAGGAGAAGCTAAGCTGATGGTTATTTTTTCAAAATCGCTTTTGAATTTGTTGTCTTTTCTAAACGCCATTATAATTTATTTTCTGTGTTTAATTAATCTAAATCTATATTTAATCCTAATCCTT
>JAYYEV010000062.1:0-3906 GCA_036159515.1 Bacteroidota bacterium
GCAGAATCAGCTTCAAATTATTTAGCTCGTTCTGGAAGATTTCCAAAAAATTGGCAAAATTTTTACCCAAATAATAGTTACATATGTTGTTCAAATGAAATGAATACACCCTATTGGGGACCTGATGTGTCTTATGAGTCAAATTCTTTTGGGTTAAGTTCTAATGCAACATATAATCCCAATCAAACCACAGATTATATGAGAACTAATACAAGAAACTGGTTGATGTGGTATAAAAAACAAATGGGATGGGAAGGTGTTAGAATAGATGCCATTAAACATTTTCCTACCTACGTAGTAGAAGATTTTTTATGGAATATTCAACACGGAAACGGATGGGCCAATGGAACTGATGATATGTTTGCAGTAGGAGAATGGGTAGGAGGCGCTTCAGCTCTTGATCAATGGTGTAGTGATGTTCAGAACAGAGCCGGAACATTTGATTTTTCCCTTAGAAATGCACTTACTGGTATTATTCAGGGGAATGGAGGTTTTGATTTAGGATCTGTACCAAATTATCAGCAGTCCAATAGACAACGTACTGTACCTTTTGTAAACAATCATGATACATTTAGACCTATACTTGATAACAATGGAAATTATAATGGGTGGAACTTTGGTAGTCAGTTGGGTCCCCAAATTGAGCCAAATGATCCTAGATTAAGTGTGGTTTATGCTATAGCTTTTGCAGTAGATGGTGCTCCCATGGTTTATTTTGAGGACTTATTCAATATAGGATACAATAGTAATAGATACAACCACGACCCAACTGATTCTACAGAACTACCAATGAGATCGGATATTGTAAACATCATTTGGTGTCATCAAAACCTTGATTTTAAGGATGGTTCTTACTTGGTTAGGTGGCAAGAAAATGATGCATTAGTTATTGAAAGAGATGCTAAGGCAATTATAGCAGTGAATGATAATTGGAATAACTGGAAAAATATAACTGGAGTTCAAACTAATTTTTCAGATGGAACTGTGCTAAGAGATTACAGTGGAGCCAATACGCAAACCATTTCAGTTTATGGGGGTGGGAAAATAGATATTTCTATACCACCATGTGATGGATCGGCAAGTTTGGGTAGGAGGGGTTATTGCATTTGGGCACCTGACGGTATACAAACTAATTATATAAATCCCTCTGAAACCATAACACAAGAATGGGAAATGGCAAACGATTTAGGGGATAGTCATCCCTTATCTTTACAACAAGGTGGTATGCTTCCTCTTAATAGCCAAGAATGTAGACTGGTTGGGAAAGTTTACGCTAAGGAAAACTCAACTATTTCTGTAGAACTTTATCCATTGTTTTCTACTCTATCCATAAACCTTTTACTTGTTGACAGCAATTGTACTGTAATAGATTCTGTTTCTGGAATTGGAAATATAATACATGATTTTACTGTGGCAAATGAATCTTGGTACTCCATTAAAATAAGAAATACAACACCCACTCAAAGTGGTCAAAAATGTTGGGTAAAGGTTAACTATGAGGCTCCATCACATCCTTATCTTGATGCAATCAAAAACAAATGCTCTTGTGTCCCACCACCTAGTGTGGGATTAGACGAAATTTTTGATGAGCTAACCATTTATCCAAATCCAACATCGGGAATGATTAATTTGTCTTCAATTAGAGGATATTCTTTATCAAGGTTTGAAGTCGTAGATATAACAGGAAAAGTTGTTTTCTTTGGAGTGGTTAATAGTAAATTAATGTTGGATGTTTCCCACCTTCCTAAAGGAATTTATTACCTAAAAATAGGTAGAACGACATCAAAATTTGTTAAAATGTGATTTGGCTTGCTTCATGAGCTAAAACTTCATGCCATTTATCCTTATACGAAAAGGATATTTTTTTATCCCCTAGATTCAAAACAGAGAAATGTTTGTGATTGATTTCAATTTGAAATAAGTCATTATTGATCACTAAGTTGAACTTCAACTCTTTCCATTTAGATGGTAGTTTAGGATTGATAAAAAGTTGTTGTTTTTTAACACGAACACCTGCAAATCCTTCTATTACGGAGAGCCAGGTGCCTGCCATACTTGTTATATGTAATCCTTCGTTTGCCTCTTGATTATAATCGTCTAAATCAAGTCTAGAAGTCCTCAAATACAATTCATACGCTTTATCCATCTTGTTTAGCTTTGCTGCGAGAATAGCGTGAATGCAAGGAGATAATGAAGACTCGTGTACGGTTTTAGGTTCATAAAATTCAAAGTTTTCTCTGATTTCATTTTCGGAGAAATGATCTTCAAAAAAATACATCCCCTGTAGTACATCAGCTTGTTTAATGAAAATGGATCTTAATATTCTATCCCATGACCAATTTTGATTTATGGGTCTATCTTCTTTTTTTAAATCACTAACAGTCAATTGTTCCTTATCTAAAAATCCGTCTTGTTGAAGAAAAACAGAGCAATTATCCATTTTTGGTAAATAAGTATTTTGAATAATTTTTGTCCAGTTATCTTTTTCCTTTTGATCTATTAAGTTAACATTAAGCTCTTTAAGGCAGTCCAATGTGTACTTCATAGACCATCTGGCGATGTAATTGGTATACCAATTGTTATTAACGTTGTTTTCATATTCATTAGGACCTGTAACTCCCAACATTACATACGCTTTTTTTTCTTCAGACCAATTAAATCGTTGTGCCCAAAATTTAGCAATTCCTAGAAGTACATGTATACCATAATCTTTTACGTATTCGTAATCTCTAGTGTGTTCAATGTAGTTATAAATTGCAAAGGCTATTGCACCATTTCGATGTATCTCTTCAAAAGTAATTTCCCACTCATTATGACATTCTTCTCCATTCATAGTCACCATAGGGTATAGGGCTGCACCGTTTTTAAATCCTAATTTTTCGGCATTTTCAATCGCTTTATCCAACTGATTATATCGATACATTAAGAGCTGCTTAGCTACATTTGAGTGAGCTGTTTTTAAATAAAAAGGCAAGCAATATGCTTCTGTATCCCAATAGGTTGCGCCCCCATATTTTTCACCTGTAAATCCTTTTGGACCTATGTTCAATTTTTCATTTTTACCTGTGTAGGTTTGATACAGCTGAAAAATATTAAAACGTATACCCTGCTGTGCTTCCTTATCACCCACTATCTTGATGTCTGATTTTTTCCATATTTCCTCCCATGCATGGATGTGCTTAATTAATAAATTACGAAATCCAATAGCCTTAGCTTTTTTAGCCACATCAATAGAATCTTTAATGACATTAGTATTTTTGTCATTAAGATTAGTTGAAATACCCACATATTTAATGAAGGTGTAGGTTTGCTGTTCTTTAATATCAATATGAAATTCGTTAGAGATAAAAAAGTCTTCTTCTTTAATCTTAGGCTTTATTTTCAACTCTTTTTCATCACATTTAACTTCACATTCCATGGCGGTTGATTGATGAAATAATGTTTTTTTTGTGGAGGTGCTAACATATCCCTTTAAGTTTTCACATGATGAATCTACATGATTCCAAAATAGCTCATCGTAATTGGAATCGCTATTGTAAACTTTCCCATTTAAATACATTTCTGCAATCAGTTTACCATCAAAATTTAATGGTTTTATGCTAACTTTTACTACACCTAGTTTGGTGTTCTCCATAGAACAAAAACGGGTAAATTCTAACAACACCTGTTGTAAGTCATTTAACTCTAATATTACATTTCTAGTTAATACCCCTTTTTGCATATCAAGGGTCTTATGAAATGAAATCACTTTTTGCTGATGAATATCAATTTCTTGATCGTTAATTTTCAGATTTATACCAATCCAATTACATGAATTTAAAACTTTTGCAAAATATGCTGGATATCCATTTTTCCACCATCCCACTTTGGTTTTGTCAGGATAGTAAATGCCTCCTAAGTAACTAC
>JAYYEV010000063.1:0-47993 GCA_036159515.1 Bacteroidota bacterium
TGCATCTGCGGGTACAGGTGTTATTGCGGGTGGTGCTATGCGTGCCGTTTTGGAAAGTGCCGGTATTAAAAACGTATTAGCAAAATCACAAGGCTCTTCAAACCCTCACAACGTAGTTAAAGCTACTTTCAAAGCTTTATCCATGCTAAGAGATGCAAATAGTATTGCGCAACAGAGAGGTGTTAGCTTAGAAAAAGTATATAACGGTTAATTGTAAGTTATGGGAAAGATTAAGGTAACTCAAGTTAAAAGCGCTATAAATAGAACCGTTAGAAAAAAATTAAAACTAAAGGCTTTGGTCCTTGGAAAAATTAATAGAACAGTTGAACATGAAGCTACTCCACAAATCTTAGGTATGGTCAAACGTGTTGAACACTTAGTAAGAATAGAAAAATAAGAAATTTAGAACAGATGAAATTACATTCACTAAAACCTGCAGAAGGATCTACTAAATCAAAGAAAAGAGTAGGTAGAGGTCAGGGGTCTGGACATGGAGGAACCTCAACTAGAGGTCACAAGGGTGCGAAATCAAGATCTGGTTATAAGACTAAAATAGGTTTTGAAGGGGGGCAAATGCCACTTCAAAGACGAGTTCCTAAATTTGGATTTAAGAATATAAACAGAGTTGAATACAAAGGTATTAACTTGGATACTATCCAAGCATTAGTAGATAAAAGCAAGCCAAAATCAATAACACCTGAAATCTTGGTTGAGAATGGTTTAGCAAATAAAAAAGATTTAATTAAAATTCTAGGTCGAGGTGAACTAACATCTAAAATTTCTATTTCTGCTCATGGATTCTCTGCTAAGGCAAAATCAACAATAGAGGATTTAGGTGGAAAAGCTGAATTAATCGAAAAAAAGAAATCAAAAGCTGAATGAAAAATTTGTTCAAAGTCATAAAAGAAATCTGGACGGTAGACGAACTTAAAAAGAGAATTACCTACACACTTCTTCTTATATTAGTGTATAGAATAGGTTCATACATAGTATTACCTGGTATAGATGTAGAACAATTAAATGCCTCTGGTGGAGGAGATAATAGCATCTTGAATTTGATTAACATGTTTGCTGGAGGTGCTTTTTCTAGAGCATCAATCATGGCACTTGGAATAATGCCCTACATTTCCGCGTCTATTGTAATGCAATTACTTGGAATGGCTGTACCAACTTTTCAGCGTCTTCAAAGAGAGGGAGAAAGTGGCAGAAAAAAAATCAATCAATACACTAGAATTCTTACGATTTTGATTTGTCTTTTTCAGTCTCCTAGTTACATGTGGGCCTATGTTGGAAGTTCAGTTGATTTACCTACGTTTGGTCAATCTCCACTTTTTTGGATACAAACGATTTCTATTTTAACTGCTGGAACCATGTTTGTAACCTGGTTAGGAGAGCGAATAACGGACAGAGGAATTGGTAACGGAATATCTTTAATAATAACCATTGGAATTATCGCTGGTTTACCAGGCTCTTTCTTTCAAGAATTAGGGGCTAAGATTTATGATGGAGGATTAGTTATTTTATTAGTTGAGCTTGTCATTTTACTTGTAGTTATATTAGTGACTATATTATTAGTTCAGGGTACAAGAAGAATTCCTGTGCATACTGCGAAAAGAGTAATTGGAAGAGGATCTAGACAGGCCTTAGCTGGAGGACAACGTAGTTATATTCCTTTAAAAATCAATCAAGCTGGTGTAATGCCAATTATTTTTGCTCAAGCATTAATGTTTTTACCTTCATTGATTTTCCAAAACACCTCATTCGGAGCTACGTTTTCTAATATTCAAGGATTTTGGTACAATGCGGTATTCTTTTTTCTAATTGTTGTTTTCACCTATTTCTACACTGCAATTATGATGAATCCAAATCAAATGGCAGACGAGCTTAAAAGAAATGGATCATTTATTCCTGGAGTTAAGCCAGGTAAGAAGACAGCCGATTTTATAGATAGTTTGATTTCTAGATTAGTATTCCCAGGTTCTATCTTTCTAGGTATAATAGCTATTTTACCCGCATTTGCAATGAATTTCGGAGTTCAACAAGGATTTGCATACTTCTTTGGAGGAACTTCATTACTTATTATGGTAGGTGTTGTTTTAGACACCTTACAACAAATTGAAAGCCACCTATTGAATAGACATTACGATGGATTGATAAAAGGTGGTAGAATTAAGGGTAGATCATCAGCGTCAGCAGTGACAATGAGTCAGGCCCTTTAAAAAGTTCTTTTCCATGATTTTTTATAAAACTGGAGAAGAAATAGAACGAATTAGAAAAAGTTCTTTACTTGTTGGTAAAACTTTAGCAGAGGTTGCTAAAAAAATCAAGCCTGGAGTTTCTACTTTGGAACTAGATAAGCTTGCTGAAGAATTCATAAGAGATCATGGTGCTGAACCTGGGTTTCTTGGATATGGAGGATTCCCTAACTCACTTTGTACGTCTGTAAATGAAGCAGTTGTACATGGTATACCTAATAAAAAACCACTAGAAAATGGCGATATTGTCTCTATTGATTGTGGCGTATTATTAGATGAGTTTTATGGAGATTCAGCCTACACTTTTGAAGTTGGTGAAGTTAGTACTGAAGTCAAAAAACTTCTAGAAGTGACAAAAAGGTGTTTAGAATTAGCTGTTCAGCAAACTGTGTCCGGAAATCGTATTGGTGATATTGGATACGCTGTTCAACATCACGCTGAGAAAAATGGATATGGAGTGGTTAGAGAGCTTGTGGGCCATGGTTTGGGTAGAGGTTTACATGAAAAACCAGAAGTTCCAAATTACGGCAGAAAAGGAAAAGGTCATAAACTCAAGCCTGGCATTGTTTTAGCCATTGAACCTATGATTAATTTAGGCAGAAAAGAAGTTACACAACTTGCCGATGGCTGGACAATAATTACAAAAGACAAGTTGCCTTCAGCTCATTTTGAGCATGATGTAGCAATAATGACAAACGGAAAAACTGAAGTTTTATCATCATTTGAAGAAATAGAAAAAGTAATAAAAGAAAAAAGTAATTAATATGGCAAAACAAACATCAATAGAACAAGATGGAACCATTACAGAGGCATTATCTAATGCTATGTTCAGAGTTGAGCTAGAAAATGGTCATATTATTACCGCTCATATTTCTGGAAAAATGAGAATGAATTACATCCGAATTCTTCCAGGTGATAAAGTTAAAGTAGAAATGTCTCCATATGATTTAACAAAAGGGAGAATAACATTTAGATACAAATAAAGTAAAATGAAAGTAAGAGCTTCCATAAAAAAACGATCAGCGGATTGCAAAATTGTAAGACGTAAAGGTAGATTGTATGTAATTAACAAAAAGAACCCAAAGTTCAAACAAAGACAAGGATAATATCATGGCAAGAATAGCAGGTATAGATTTACCAAAAAACAAAAGAGGTGTCATAGGTTTAACTTATATATTTGGCATCGGAAAAAGCACCGCACAAAAAATACTTAGTGAAGCAGGTGTTGATGAAAATATCAAGGTACAAGATTGGAATGATGATCAACTTGGAAAAATCAGAAAAGTCATCAGCGAAGATTATAAAGTTGAAGGTGCTCTAAGATCCGAAGTTCAGCTCAATATTAAACGTCTTATGGATATAGGTGCTCAGAGAGGTATCAGACATCGTTTAGGATTACCCTTGAGAGGTCAACGTACCAAAAATAATTCAAGAACCAGAAAAGGGAAAAGAAAAACAGTTGCTAATAAGAAAAAAGCAACTAAATAATACTAAAGTATAGGTAGTATGGCAAAGCAAACAAAAAAGAAAAAAAACGTTCAAATTAACCCTGTTGGAGAAGCTCATATACAAGCTTCTTTCAATAATATCATTATTTCACTATGCAATGATAAAGGCCAGGTAATTTCTTGGTCATCAGCTGGTAAAATGGGATTCAGAGGTTCTAAGAAAAACACACCGTATGCTGCTCAGGTAGCTGCAGAAGATTGTGCTAAAGAAGCATTTGAATTTGGGTTAAGAAAAGTGAAAGTTTTTGTAAAAGGTCCTGGTGCGGGTAGAGAATCTGCTATCAGAAGTATTCATAATAGTGGCATTGAAGTTACAGAAATTGTAGATGTGACTCCTATTCCTCATAATGGATGTAGACCACCTAAGAAAAGAAGAGTATAAATCAATAAACCAGAAAAGTTTATCATCGAAGGATAAAGACCTTAATTCATGATAACTTTTCACAACAAATAAATAAATGGCAAGATATAAAGGTCCTAAATCTAAAATCGCTAGAAAATTCAGAGAGCCCATTTTTGGTCCTGATAAAGCGTTAGAAAAGAAAAATTATCCTCCAGGAGTTCATGGTCCTAATAAAAGGAGGATGAAGAGATCGGAGTATGCAATACAATTAGCTGAAAAACAAAAGGCTAAGTATACGTATGGAATTCTAGAGAGACAATTCTCTAATATGTTTAAAAAAGCATCATCTAAGTCTGGAATTACTGGTGAAATTTTACTTCAGTTATGTGAAATGAGATTAGATAATGTGGTATTCAGATTAGGTATTTCACCCTCTAGAAGAGGCGCTCGACAGCTTGTGACTCACAGACACATTACTGTAAATGGCAAAATTGTAAATATTCCATCATTCAGTCTAAGAGTTGGAGATGTGGTAGGGGTAAGAGAAAAGTCTAAATCCCTACAAGTAGTTACTGCTTCATTGAATTCAGATCATAATGTAATTGAATGGCTTCTTTGGGATAGTTCTGCTATGTCAGGGGAAGTTAAAGCAGAGCCAACAAGGGAGCAAATTTCAGAAAATATTAAAGAACAATTAATCGTAGAACTTTACTCTAAATAATAGAGTTAAATAAAATTAAAAATATGGCAATTTTAGATTTCCAAAAACCAGAAAAAGTAATTATGCTAGAATCATCTGACTTTAGAGGTCAGTTTGAATTTAGACCATTAGAGCCAGGTTATGGTATAACTGTGGGTAATGCTTTAAGAAGAATATTATTAAACTCACTAGAAGGTTTTGCTATTACAGCAATCAAGATAGAAGGAGTTGATCACGAGTTTTCAACCATTAAAGGAGTTGTTGAAGATGTAACCGAAATGGTTTTAAATCTTAAACAAGTAAGATTTAAAAGACAAATCGAGGACTCAGAAACGGAAGAGGTAAATATCACCGTCTCTGGACAAGAAACATTTACAGCTGGTGATATCGGAAAATTCACGTCTTCATTTCAGGTGTTAAATACAGATCATGTTATCTGTCACATGGAAAAATCAGTTAAATTAAACATGCAAATTACTATCCAAAAAGGAAGAGGGTATGTTCCAGCTGAAGAAAATAAAACAGAAACGGCAGCAGTAGGTACAATATTTACGGATGCTATTTTCACTCCCATCAGAAATGTAAAATATACTGTGGACAACTATAGGGTAGAACAAAAAACAGACTATGAAAAATTAATTTTTGATATAGATACTGACGGTTCAATACATCCCAAAGAGGCTTTGAAAGAGGCAGCTCGTATATTGATTCACCATTTTATGTTATTTTCTGATGAAAAAATCACACTTGATGAAGACGAAAAATCAGAAACCGAAGAGTTTGATGAGACTTCGTTACACATGAGACAGTTGTTAAAGACAAGATTGGTAGATATGGATCTTTCAGTTAGAGCTTTAAACTGCTTAAAAGCGGCTGACGTGGAAACATTGGGAGAATTGGTAGCATACAATAAAAATGATTTGTTAAAATTCAGAAACTTTGGTAAGAAATCACTTACTGAACTTGATGATTTAATAGAATCAAAAGGCTTATCTTTTGGTATGGATGTTTCTAAGTACAAATTAGACAGAGATTAACTCGTAGGACGTATTAAATAAATTGATATGAGACACGGCAAAAAAATAAATCATTTGAGCAGAAAAACAGCGCACAGAAGTGCAATGCTTGCCAATATGGCCTGTTCATTGATTGAGCACAAAAGAATAAATACAACGCTTGCTAAGGCTAAAGCTTTAAGAAAGTATGTAGAACCTTTGATTACTAAATCTAAGGACGACACTACACATAACAGAAGGGTTGTATTCAGTTATTTAAAAGATAAAAAGGCATCTTCTACTCTTTTTAGAGATGTTGCACCTAAGATAAATGATAGACCAGGAGGGTATACAAGAATAATAAAATTAAATAACAGATTAGGTGATAATGCTGAAATGGCTATGATTGAGTTAGTTGACTTTAATGAGTTATTAACAAAAGATCAAGCTAAAAAGAAGAAGACAAGAAGAAGAGGAGGTAAGAAACCCGCTTCTGCTGCTCCAATCTCAGCTCCAGTCGAAGATGCAGAAATTGTTGAAAATGAAGAGGTTGAAATAGTTGATGAAAATAAAGACGTTGAAGCACCTGAAGATTCCGTAAAGGAAGTTAAGGATGAGAATACAGCAAAAAAAGATGATTCATCTGATCAAAATGAAGACGAAACTTCTGAAAAAGAAAAAAATAAAGATTAAATGATTTTATTTATTTAATTAAAAAGGGTGGTTATTAATAACTGCCCTTTTTTTTGTTCATAAATAAATTATTAAAATTTCAAGTAACAATTATTTTTGTAGGATGCAAACAAATAACACACCAGCGATATTAATACTAGCAGATGGAACAGTATTTAAAGGAAATGCCTGTGGTAAAATTGGAACCACTACAGGAGAAATTGCTTTTAATACAGGGATGTCTGGATATCAAGAAATCTTTACTGACCCCTCATACCATGGACAAATTATTACCATGGCTAATGCACATATTGGAAATTACGGAGCTCACGAAGAAGAAATAGAATCTAACACCGCTCAAATCAAGGGGTTGGTAGTAAAGAAATTTGCAAATCATTATTCTAGATATGGTAACAAGTCTACTCTCCTTCAGGATTTCTTAGTAAAAGATAATGTGGTTGGAATAAAAGATGTGGATACAAGAGCTCTCATTAGTCATATCAGAGAAAATGGAGCTCAGAATGCTATAATATCTTCAGAAAATTTAGACGTCAAAGAATTAAACTCAAAACTTGAAGAAGCACCCAATATGAAAGGACTTGAGTTGGCATCTAAAGTTTCTACAAAATCTACCTATACTGAAGGCAAAGGTCAATTTAATATTGCATTAATAGATTATGGAGTTAAAAAGAACATAATTAGATGTCTAGTTGATAGAGATTGTACGGTAAAAGTATTTCCCTATGATACACCGCTTTCGGACATTGAAGATTTCAATCCAGATGGAATAATGTTGTCAAATGGTCCTGGAGATCCAGAACCCTTAAAGGAACAAATCGAAGTTGTAAGGCAATTGGTAGAAAAAGACTATCCCATTTTTGGAATCTGTTTAGGTCATCAAATTCTATCCCTTTCACAAGGGTTAAAAACAGAAAAGATGCACAATGGACATAGAGGCATTAATCACCCAGTCAAAAATTTAATGACTGGTAAGTGTGAGATTACGTCACAAAATCACGGATTTGTGGTTCAAAAGTCTGCAGTTGATAATAATGACGATATTGAATTAACACACATTCATTTAAATGATCAAACGGTTGCTGGTATTTCGGTGAAGAATAAAAAAGCTTTTTCAGTCCAATATCATCCAGAATCATCACCTGGGCCGAACGATTCAAGGTATTTATTTGATCAATTTGTAGATGTGGTTTCAAAAAGTAAATTAGAATTAGTAAACTAAATATATGGGATTTATAGAGTACATACATGCAAGGCAAATTTTAGATTCAAGAGGTAATCCTACTCTAGAAGTTGATGTGTATACATCAAATGGAGGCTTTGGTAGAGCAGCTGTTCCTTCTGGGGCCTCAACAGGAATTCATGAAGCAGTAGAATTAAGAGATGGCGATAAAGGAATTTACTTGGGCAAAGGTGTTTTAAAAGCAGTCCAAAATGTAAACACGATTTTAAGTGAAGAATTAAAAGGAATTTCTGTATTTGAACAAAGAGTAATTGATCAAACCATGATCAGTTTAGACGGCACTCCAAATAAATCTAAGCTTGGTGCTAATGCTATTCTAGGTGTTTCATTGGCTTGTGCAAAAGCAGCTGCTTCAGAATTGGGAAGACCATTATATAGTTACATAGGAGGGATAAATGCTACTACTTTACCTGTTCCTATGATGAATATTTTGAACGGAGGATCTCACGCAGATAATAAGATTGATATTCAAGAATTTATGGTCATGCCGTTTGGTGCCTCTAGCTTTAGTGAAGCACTCAGAATGGGAACAGAAGTATTCCATCATCTTAAAAATGTATTAAAGAAGAATGGAATGTCCACTAATGTGGGTGATGAAGGTGGATTTGCGCCTGCTTTAGGGTCGAATGAAGAAGCCATAGAAGTTGTATTAGAAGCTATCAATGCTGCTGGATATACGCCAGGAAAAGATATTTGGATTGCCTTAGACGCAGCTTCATCAGAGTTCTTTGATAAAAAAACAGGCAAATATACCTTTGAATCTACTGGAGACGTAATGGATTCAAAACAGCTTGTTGAATTTTGGACGGATTGGGTCAACAAGTACCCTATAATTTCAATTGAAGATGGACTTGACGAAGATGATTGGGAAGGCTGGAAAATGTTAACAGAAGAAGTAGGTGATAAATGTCAATTAGTTGGAGACGATTTGTTTGTTACAAATACAAAAAGACTCCAAAGAGGAATTGAACAGCATACTGCGAACTCCATATTAATCAAGGTGAACCAAATTGGAAGCCTATCTGAAACGATAGATGCGGTAAATTTAGCCTCCAAAAATGGTTATACGGCAGTAATGAGCCATAGAAGTGGTGAAACTGAAGATAATACAATTGCTGATTTAGCAGTAGCGTTAAATACAGGTCAAATAAAAACAGGTTCAGCCTCAAGATCTGATAGAATGGCTAAGTACAATCAATTATTAAGAATTGAAGAACAACTGGCGAGTACGGCCTATTTTCCAGCAAAAGATTTCAAATTTTTGAATGGCTAATGAATGGTAGCGAAAAAGGTAAGAAATCGTTATAAAAGATGGTTTTTTATATTGTTAGGTCTAAATATTTTTTATTTCACCTTTCAGTTTTACAACTTACCCAAATCTTATAATCAGTTTAAAAACTACTTTTCTCAACTCTTTTATTCACCAAAAGTTCCCACTGGTGCATACATTTATGGTATAGATGTTTCAGAATATCAAGGTATAATAAATTGGAAAAGTATATCTAAGATAAATGATGGGCACCAAATAAATTTTGTTATTATTCGATCAACAGCTGGAAAAAATAAAAGAGATCGATTCTTTACTTCCAATTTTCGAGAGGCTAAGAAGAATAATTTTATAAGAGGTGCTTATCACTATTATAGACCTAATGAAAATTCCAGTGAACAGGCAAATAATTACATTAAAAATGTAAAATTAGCTTCTGGGGATTTGCCACCCATTTTAGATATTGAAAAAATAAGCAGTGTCCAAAGCCTTAAAAGTCTAAAGACAGGTATAAAAAATTGGTTGGAAATCATTGAAGATCATTATGGCATAAAGCCCATGATATATACAGGTGCACATTACTTCAATGATCATTTAAAAGATGAATTCACTAATTATATTATCTGGATAGCAAATTATAATAAAGTTGAAGATCCCTTAAGGAACCAAAATTGGTCCTTTTGGCAGTTTTCTGACAATGGAACTGTTCCTGGTATAAAAGGTCCAGTGGATCTGGATTTATTCAATGGGAATTTAGTGGAATTCAAAAAATATCTCTTAAAATAAATGATTTATTGTTTCTTTGTCAATTAAAATTTTGCCATGAGTGATCATAAAATTATTTGTTATACGAAAACTGATGAGGCTCCTGCCCTTGCTACCTATTCATTTTTACCGATTGTCAATGCATTTTCAAAGCAAGCGGGGGTTAAGATAGTCTTAAAGGATATTTCCTTAGCAGCTAGGATTTTATCTCAATTTTCATCTTATTTATCTAAAGACCAAATTGTTTCAGATGATTTAAATTACCTAGGTCAATTAGCTAAATCTCCTGAGGCTAATATCATAAAACTACCTAATATTAGCGCCTCTATTCCTCAATTAAAGGCTGCAATTAAAGAATTACAGTCAAAAGGATATTCAGTTCCAAGTTATCCAGAGGAACCAAATAACGCTGCTGATGTAGAAATAAAGAAAATATATGACAAGATTAAAGGAAGTGCTGTAAACCCTGTTTTAAGAGAAGGTAACTCAGATAGAAGAGCACCTAAAGCAGTAAAAAATTATGCTAAAAAAAACCCGCATTCTATGGGTGCTTGGTCAACAAACTCAAAAACCGTAGTGTCTAGTATGAGTGATGGTGATTTTTTTGGTAGTGAAAAGTCACATACTTGTCATAATGATTCTATAGTAGATATCGTATTAAACACTAAAAACGGGGATACAATTACATTAAAAGAAAATATTTCTTTAATGAAAGGAGAGGTAATAGATTCTGCTACATTAAATATGGATAAGCTAGGCATATTCTTTAGCGATCAAATTCGAAAAGCTAAAGATGAAAACCTGCTTTTCTCCTTGCATATGAAAGCCACTATGATGAAAGTTTCAGATCCCATTATTTTTGGGAAATGTGTAGAGGTTTTTTATGCCCCTATTTTTGAAAAATACAGTCAACAGCTAAATCAAGCTGGAGTAGACGTAAATAATGGCTCTGGAAATTTATTTTCAAAAATAGATGAAATGCCCAATGAAATAAAAGATCAAATCTATACAGATTTAAAAGCTATTTCTTTGGAACTACCTGATTTAGCCATGGTGGATTCTGATAAAGGGATTTCCAATTTACATGTCCCTAGTGATGTGATTATAGACGCTTCTATGCCAGCGATGATAAGAAGTTCAGGGAAAATGTGGAATAAAAATGGTGAATTACAAGATACATTAGCTGTGATTCCAGATAGAAGTTATTCAAGTATTTATAAAGCAACCATAGAGTTTTGTAAAGAAAATGGAGCTTTTGATCCTACTGTAATGGGAAGTGTTTCAAATGTAGGGTTGATGGCGCAAAAGGCTGAAGAGTACGGCTCACACGATAAGACATTTCAAGTTGACACTAAAGGAACAATAGAAGTCGTCAGTAAAACTGGCGATGTGCTTTTATCTCAGGCCGTAAACGATGGTGATATTTTTAGGATGTGTCAAGTAAAAGATGCTCCCATACAAGATTGGGTTAAATTGGCTGTGTCAAGGGCACGTGCAACAAGTACACCTGCAGTATTTTGGCTTGATGATAATAGATCTCATGATAGAGAGCTTATTGCTAAAGTACACACTTATCTAAGAGATCATGATACTGAAAATCTAGAGATACTTATCATGTCACCATTTGATGCGACTAATTATACCTTACAGAGAGTGGCAAAAGGTCTAGATACTATTTCAGTAACTGGAAATGTATTAAGAGATTATTTAACTGATTTATTTCCCATTTTAGAACTGGGTACAAGCGCAAAGATGTTGTCTATAGTACCTCTAATGAATGGGGGTGGTTTATTTGAAACAGGTGCAGGTGGATCTGCTCCAAAGCATGTTCAGCAGTTTGAAAATGAAGGATACCTAAGATGGGATTCGTTGGGTGAATTTTTAGCCTTAGCAGTTTCTTTAGAACATTTTGCCGAAAAGTATAATGACGAAAAATGCAAAACTCTTGGCATGTGTCTTGATCAAGCTACAGAGAAGTTACTACAGGAAAATAAATCTCCTGCTAGACGGCTGGGTAAAATCGATAATAGAGGAAGTCATTTTTATTTAGCTTTATATTGGGCTGAGGCTTTAGTGAACCAAAGTGTAAATTTAGAATTAGCTAAAACCTTTTCTTCACTTTATTCTTCTTTGAAAAAAAATTCTGATCAGATTGATAAGGAATTGATAGGTGCTCAAGGAAGTGCACAAGATTTAGGGGGGTATTATTTACCTGACAATGAATTAGCAACCAAATCTATGAGGCCAAGTGATACATTAAATCAAATTATAGATCAATTTTTTTAAAATTAAAATTGAAACCGTAGTTGTGCTCTAACATCAGATTTTGAAAAATCATTGATTTGATTATATCCTGAGCCTATACTGGTTCGATTAGTATAGAACCAATTTCCATACCTCAACCAAAGGTCTATTCCTTTTTTAAATTGATACCTAAGTGTTATATATGATCTAGCTCCTTGATAGTAGTAAGCAGGAATCCTGAAATAATATAGTACATCATTTTCATAACTATAAATTCTAGAATTGTACGAGTCGGTATCAAATAATGCAAACCTTGCATTAAAAGAAAGTTTACTTTCTTTAGGTTTGTATATGACGTCTTGAGCTATCAATAATCCACTCTCAGATTGACCTCCTGTCCTTTCATAAGTCATGTATTCAATTCTACTTCTAAGACGCAATGATTCTGTAATTAATACATTAAAATTTACCCTGTAGTTCCATTGATCAGCAATACCAACTTCCTTTAATTCCAAATCATTATTTAGTGAATTGTAGGGTCTGTTTCTATGTCTAACTCTTCCATAAATATCAAGCTTTTTTGATGGATGGTAAACTAACTGTAAAAAACCATCTAATCCAGTTGTATTTGGTTGATCAACTTGGTATTTCATCCATGGGAACTTAAATTGATCAAAATAGGAAGAAATTTCCCAATGGTTATTTATTTTAAATTGTAAACCAGCATAAAGACCTTCTTCATTTATGGTATTGCTGTTTTCAGAAATTGCACTTGAAAAATTTCCTTGAAAATCTCTGTCATAATCACGATACAATATGGATAATGCTAAATTTGGGTGAAGAGATGCAAGTAGGCAATGTAGCTGAGCACTCCCTCCACTTAAACTTCTGCTTACTTCACCAAATACATTAATATTTCGTTTTATTAAGCTATAATGCGCTCCATTTACCCAGTTAATATTATTGTTAAATTGAAATTGACTATACATCGATAGATTACGATTTATTTCTCCACGATAGTAGGTTACCGTACTTATACCTCCTATAGTCAGGAAATTATTTTTATACGCTATTTCTGTGCCAGCTATGTTTTCTTCTAATGCATCTTTGTCTCGTAATTCGGCTACAGTAGTATGTAGGCCAGAAGCTTGAAAACTACTAATCGTGAGGTCACCATCACTTGATAAGGAGTCGCTAGTAATATTAGCATCTATTCTTTTTTTTGAGCCAAAGACAAGAATGTGTAGTTGATTAAAATTCAAAGCCACTGCTGCCCCTCTCATAAACAGATTTTCGTCAAGTGATGCATAGGGTCTAATACCTATAGGATTTCTTTTTATAGCCATAGGATTGGATGTTTTTCCTGCAGCTAAACCAGACCAAAAAGTTAGCCCTTGTCCAAGTTGAATATGGAAATCACCCAATGCTAAGCCTTTTATCTTACCTACTTCTCTCAAATAAAAATGAGCAGAATAAAAATCAAAGCCAACAGTTGTAGGTTGATTGAAAAGTTGGTCTGCTCTTTTATTGGGAAGTAAAGATTCACCAGCATCTTTTTCTGCTGTAAATCCAATACTTAAATGATTTTGGTATTTAAATCTATATCTCAAATATATGTTATCGGGTGAACCAACCTGTTTGGAGTTTGGTGAATTTAGCCAGTTGCTATCAGATAATTCTTGTTGTCCTTCTACCTTGTTAAGAACTCTTGAATATCTTAGGAACATATCATTTTTACCTCTGGTAAGCATATCTGATAACGTTAGGTGTGAAGCATCAATTTCGTCACTAACTTTGATAAAAGGAATTATTTTTCTAATGTCAGTTGGGGTAATACTACTGATTGTTTGTAGTTCATAAATGGTAAGTAGTTTTCCGTGTTTCTCAATATGATTTAAAATATCAATGATTTGAAAATCACTAAGCAAATGCAATTGTTTTAAGTCAAATTTTATATTTCTTTTGTTCAGATTGATTGGATGTTCGTAGTAGTGACTCAGCTGATCAAAAAGGGTGGTATAATCTAAATTTTCATCTTCATTGTTTTCTGCTATGTTCTCAATCCGTTGCTCTAATATGTATTGTTTCTTCATTTCTTTGGCTGAAACATGCGTTTGAAGACCCAATTTATATTGATAACCTTTGGAAGAGTCATATTGAGAGACTGAAAAAAATGGAAGGAAAAAACCAATAGTATATAGAAGGTACTTTTTCAATTTTAATTGAACTGATAAGCAATGCCAAAATCAGGGCTCCAGCCAAGAATTTGATGTATTTGTGTAGCGAAAACCAATTGGATTTGGTTTAAGTGAACATTTATGCCTAACGAAGCTAAAGATGGGTTTGTTCCAATACCACCTCTAATACTTACTTTTTTATTTGGGCTATATTGTATTGCAGTAATAAATGATAATGGATAAACCATATCTTTCTTTATGCCCGCTTGTAAACTAAGGTCAGGTGAAAAGTGATAGCCAGCAGCAAATTGTATTACTGTAGGGATTCTTTCGTTAGCATAATCATCAATTTTTGAAAATGTAGGATTTATAAGAGAAAATCCAACGTGTAATTCATTTGTTAGGTTTGCTGCAAATCCAACATCTGTAGATAAGATTGATTTAGAATTATAAAATTCACCTGAATTAATATGATGATAATTTAATTTTATACCGCTTGAAATGTTTTCTCCAAGTTTCATTGCATATCCAAATCCAGTTGAGTTTATTTGAAAATAATCATTACCATAATTTGAATAATTAATACCAAATGCACCTTTTTTAGAGCAAATACCTACGACTACGTTTGTAGTTGTAAAATCACTTAATAAAAAAGGTTGATGAAAACTAATACCAATTGTACTTTTTTCTAAATGTTGGAGTTGCCCCATATTATAATTAATGGACCAAACATCTACATTATTTGCGTCAAGGCCAGCTAACGCAGTGCTGTTAGGACCAGAGGACGCAATTAATTGGCAATCTCCTTCATTACTAAAACCCAGCCATAACAAGAGGATGATCGCAATTTTTTTCATTTAATGAATTTACTGAATTAATTTAAATGCTAGTAAACATTAAATTATTGACAAGGAAAGATATTTTATCTTAATGCCATTTTGCAACCACTTTTTTTCATAAAAAGTTCTGTAGGATAAAATTTCCTTGAGATTTTCATCAATTTTTTCGCTAGGATCATCTATGTTCTTTATGTTATGTAGAATCTTGTAATGATATAATTGTATTTGTTCTAGGGTGTATTCGTACAGTAGTTGACTATCTGTTTTTAAATGAATTATTCCTTCCGAGTTTAATATTTCTCTGTACCGTTCAATAAACAGTGGTGAGGTTAGTCTTTTTCTGGGTTTTTTAGGTTGAGGATCAGAGAATGTTAACCAAATTTCATTGACTTCGTTGGGTTTAAAGAATTTGGTAATAAAGTCCACCTTTGTTCTTAAAAATCGAACATTAGTTAAATTATTTTCAATTGCAGTTTTTGCCCCCTTCCAAAGTCTGGCTCCTTTAATGTCAATACCAATGTAATTTATGTTAGGTGTTCTAGATGCTAAACTTGTGGTGTATTCTCCTCTACCGCAACCTAATTCAAGAATGATATTATTGTCATTTTGGAATTCTTTGTTCCAATTACCCTTTAATTCAGATTGTTTAGAATTGTAATGAAGAGTTGGTTGAAATAAATTTTTAAATGTTTCATTTTCATTGAACCTCTTCAGTTTATCCTTGCCCATCTCCATCAAATTTTCCGCTTTTAGGCAAAATTTTAGTTTTTTCTCCAAAAAACTCTGCAAAATCGCGCATTGCATTAGCTAATTGATCTTCGGATGTTGCCCTTTCATATGTGTTAGCAATGGTCATAAATGACTGGAAAATCATCATATTCATTTCTTCGATTGACATCTTTTTTGTCCAAAGATCAAGATTGAAAGTCTCCTTATTTTTAGCGTTCCAGAAATACATTAATGCAGCAGACGCTTCTTCTTTTTTGTTATTTTCTTGAGTTGAACGCCAGTTTATAGATTCTGGAATCATGTTTTCATCCATGATGACATCTACAGTAAGTGTCTCTTTTTTTTCTTTATTAGGGTTCATAATGTTTTAGTAATTTTTGAATATTATTTTCTTTCATCAATTCAATTATATCTAGATTGTTAATATCCATGTAATCCTTAATAATTTCATAACCTAGCCAAATACCTATGGTTGATGGTGAATCAGGGCCAAAACTTTTTGTGTAAGGACCCTCTTGAAAAAATGGATCTACTAAGGAAGGGTCTTTATTGTAAAGTAGTTTTTCATCAATGATAAATCTCCAGATGTATTCTTCATTTTTTTTGCACCAGTTGAGTTCTTCTTTGGTGTACCTAAATTTGTTTTCGTCATTTTCAAATGGTAGTATTTTGTCCATTATGTATGCAATTTTTCCGTAAGATAACATGCGTGCAAGAAGTTCATCACCCATTTGTTGAAAGTGGTGAGTCATTAGAAAACTAAAAAACACATCAGAAATAATATATTTTTTATCCATTTTCTGTTTATAGTAATTTGGGAATGTATTTGGTGGTAACATTTTAACTATTTCATTATCTTTTCCAAGATACATGTCCAAGCCTATCCAGATGATATGATCATTTTCTAACACAGTAGCATTAAAATTCGAGTAAAAGGTGCCTACTTGAGCCTGAGTTATTCCCGCATTAAAAATGGTAGAGTAATTAGCCATACCTACACTAATTTTTTCTTTGTAATCTTCAAAGTCAGTGAATGTAGCTGCTATGTTTTTGAAAATTTTCTTCATACTGCTATCATCTAGAAAGTGCTGCAAAGTTGGGATTGCAAATGAATCAATTTTTTCTGGATATATAAGGTGATCTTTCTCGCCAGCTCTGATCATTTTCGTATAAAAATTTTCATATAATTCTGGATAGTTTTTTAACATTTCATGAAGTTGTTTTGCATCACCAGAAAGAAAAACAGGGTTTAAATCAACACAACTAACTTTAACTAATTTGGATTCATCTAAGTAGAATGAGTTGGTAGTTTCTTCACATCCCAATAGTGACAAAACAAAGAATAAAAAATAAAATTGTAACCTTTTCATATTTACTTTTGTAAAAGTAAAACTTGTTGCCTAAAGTTTATGATTTAATAAATATACTTTCTATGAAAAATTTAATTCTTATTTCGATTTTAATCATTTGTCCTTTAACTGTAGAGATAAACGCACAGGAATCTGGCGACCCAATTGTGAAAATGAACAATGAAAAAGACGCTAAACTGAGGTTTGGTTTAACAGGAATGGGATCAATTGATTGGATTACTCCTGAGAATAAAAAGAAATTTTTATCTGGTGGTGCAGGCTTGGGTTATGGGTGGGGTCCACAATTAGAATTTAGAATAAATCAAAAAACTAGACTAAGAACAGGCTTTAATTTATATAGTTCGTATAGTTCAATTGACTATTCACCCGAAGACTTATCTTTTGATTCCGTTTACTTTTTCTTAGATGTAGACGAAAATTATGTAGACTGGGACGAGGCTATTACTGAAGAAAATGGAGTGTATGCAACAGCAAATAATATTTCTTTATATCACCTAAAAAAGAGACAGTTTAGATCAAATTTTGTTAATGTTCCATTATCTATCAAAATGAAAACAAATGAAATTGGGTATTTCACTTATTTTGGTGAATTTGGAGCACTTTTTGGGTTTAAAACTAGGTCAACTTCAGAAGATAATTGTCTAATCGCTGAAATTGATTCCCTAGGTGTTCTTTCTATTCCAGCAAATACCAGTACAGATTTAATCACAAAAACAGATATAGACTTTTCTAAAGGGACTCAACCCGTTAGAGCTGCAATCACAGTAGGGTTAGGAGCTGAATATAATTTTTCGGGATCTACCTCCTTGTTTTTTAGTGCTCATTTTGTATATGATTTTGTTAATTCAATGAGATCAGATAAAAATGAACCATTCTTAAGAAGAAAATATAATGATGAATTTGACCCTGTTGGTGCTTTTTCAGCAATGAGATCCGCAAGGTTAAGTGTTGGAATATTATTTTAAACAAGAAATTATTACCATCAAAATGTTGTAATTTCAATTATGGAATTTAGCAACGTTGAAACTCACATTACAAACTGGTTATCAAACTACCTTGATTCGTCTACTCTGAAGGGCTTCGTGGTAGGTGTCTCTGGAGGTGTTGATTCGGCCGTAACATCCACACTCTGTGCAAAAACTAAAAAACAGACATTGGTCATTAACATGCCTATACTTCAAAATGCACAACAATTTGACCGGAGTATTGAACACATAAATTGGTTAGAAAAAAAATTTGAAAATGTCAGAGGGATTGAGGTTGATTTAACACCAGTTTTTGATGCATACAGAACTACATTACCTAATCAATTTCAAGATGATCTCTCACTGGCCAATTTACGTTCACGGATTAGGATGGCTACTCTTTTTCAATTTGCTTCAAACCAAAAATTACTAGTGGCAGGAACTGGAAATAAGGTAGAGGACTTTGGAGTAGGTTTTTATACAAAATATGGTGACGGTGGGGTTGATATATCTCCTATAGCGGACTTAATGAAAACGGAAGTCTTTGGACTGGCAAAACACCTTGGGATTATTGAATCTATTCAAAACGCGCCTCCGACCGATGGTCTTTGGGATGATGACCGAAGTGATGAAGATCAACTTGGTGCTTCATACAGTGAGTTGGAATGGGCTATGCAATATTTGGAACAAAAAAATTCTCAAAAATTAACTCCTCGTCAGAGCGAGGTGCTGGCGATATACAATACCTTTCATAGTGCCAATAAACATAAGATGTTACCCATCCCAGTTTGTGAAATCCCCGAAAATTTAAGATAAGCTACTGCTCTGGTGCTAACTCAACTTGTATTCCATCTAAAGATGTAGAAAGTTTTAATTGACAAGAAAGTCTGCTGTTGTCTTTCGAATCCCAACTTTCATCCAGCATTGCCATTTCTTCGCTTGACTTTTCTGCTAATTTATGTTCAGATAAGATATATACGTGACAAGATGCACACATTGCCATACCTCCGCAGGTGCCGTCGACTGGAAATTCATTCATTTTAAGCAATTCCATCAGATTTAAATTCATATCCGTTGGACCAGACAATTGATGTTCATTTCCTGAACGATCAATAACGCTTATCTTAATGTCACTTTTCAAAACCTGCTATTCCCGTAACGGTGGTGTATTTGAGTACATTATTTTTTTCTGGGTAAATTCGTTTAAAAGCGGATTGAACCATAATGGCAGCTTCATGAAAACCACACAGAATTAGTTTTAGCTTACCTTCGTAGGTGTTCACATCACCTATTGCATAAATCCCTTCGATATTGGTAGAATAATCTTTTGCATTATTCACTTTAATGGCATTTTTTTCAATTTCCAAACCCCAGTCAGCAATTGGTCCCAGCTTTGGAGTTAACCCAAATAAAGGAAACCATTGTTCGCATTTTAATATAATATCTTCATTTGATTTAGTTTTCACAGATAGATGTAATTTTTCATTTTCTTTTTCCACTTTTTTAACTTCAGCGTTAAGAATCATTTTCATCCAGCCCTTTTCACTATAATCAATGGCTTTTTGTACGGAATCGTTATGTGCTCTAAAACTTTCACTTCGGTGAATTAAAGTCACAGTCCCTTTTTGTTTTTCTGTGAAATACAACGCCCAATCTAATGCAGAATCTCCACCGCCGGAGATTACAATTTCTTTCTTTTCATAAACCTCGGGATCTTTTACTATGTAATGGATTCCTTGTTCTTCGAATTTAAGGAGGTTTTCCACTGGAGGCTTTCGAGGTGTAAAAACACCAAGACCACCTGCTATAGCCACTATTGGTGCTACGTGTTCTGTCCCTTTGTTTGTATATACATGAAATTGTCCATTTTCATCTTTACTTATCCTTTCTGCCGATTCACCCAATGTAAACCCTGGGTTAAATGGACTTATTTGTTCCATTAGTTTATCTACTAAATCATGGGCTAAAATACTAGGGTAACCAGGGATATCATAAATGGGTTTTTTTGGATAAATTTCTGCACATTGTCCACCTGGTTGAGGTAAGGCGTCTATAAGATGACATCTCAATTTTAGTAGTCCAGCTTCAAACACGGTAAATAACCCTACTGGTCCAGCTCCAATGATTATAATATCAGTTTGTATCAAGAGGATTTATGTTTAAAATTAATGACTTGATTTAAGTAGACCGCAAAGGTAATTGATGATTTTAAACTAACAATTATTTTCACTTAAATGAAATGATTACATTTGATTTTGAATTTTGAAATGAAACAGGTTAAACTTTTAGATAAATCGTTTCGTCTATTTATCGATTCTAACAAAATAAAAAAATCTATTGATGATTTATCTACAATTATTAATAATGATTATAAACACACCTGTCCACTTTTTGTTTGTGTTTTAAATGGTTCATTTCTTTTTGCAGCAGATTTACTAAGGAGATTTGAACATCAATGCGAAGTGTCATTCATTAAAATTTCTTCTTATCAAGGGACTTCATCAACAGGGAATTTAAAGGAATTAATCGGCTTGAATGAGCAGATAAATGGAAGAGACATCATTGTGGTAGAAGATATAGTGGACACGGGCAATACTCTTGAGGGAGTATATGAAGAATTACTAAAGCATAAACCAAAGTCTATTCAAGCTGCAACGCTGCTATTTAAGCCAAATGCATACCAAAAAACAATTGAGGTAAAATACAGTGCATTAAAAGTAGGAAATGAATTTTTAGTAGGGTTCGGTCTTGATTATAACGGTTTAGGAAGAAATTTAGAAGATATCTATATTATAAATGAAACAAGTTAATATGCTAAATATTGTATTATTTGGACCTCCTGGTGCAGGAAAGGGGACTCAGGCAGAAAATATTAAAGAACATTACCAATTAATTCACTTATCCACAGGAGATATTTTTAGAAAAAATATTAGTGAGTCAACAGAATTAGGAAAACTTGCTAAAAGTTTTATGGATAAAGGTGAATTAGTGCCCGACGAAGTAACTATTCAGATGCTAGAATCAGAAGTAAATAAATATAATGACTCCAATGGGTTCATTTTTGATGGCTTTCCAAGAACTACTCAGCAGGCAGATGCATTGGATAAGTATCTTCACAGCATAGGTACAGAAGTAACCAAGATGATTGCATTAAATGTTCCTGAAGAAGAGCTTGTAAAAAGATTATTGAATAGAGGTAAAGAAAGTGGAAGAACGGACGATCAAAATGAAGATGTAATTACCAATAGAATTCAAGTTTATGAGAAAAATACTGCAGTTTTAGCTGATTTTTATCACGCCCAATCCAAACTTGAAAATGTGAATGGAATAGGGTCGATTGATGAAGTGACAAATAGAATTTTTAGTGCTATTGACAATTAACCCTCATGTCAAACAGTAATTTTGTTGATTATGTGAAAATCTGTTGCAGATCTGGAAAAGGTGGAGCTGGATCTAAGCATTTCCATAGGGATAGAACCACTGCTAAAGGAGGTCCTGATGGAGGTGATGGAGGGAGAGGAGGTCATGTTATTTTACGAGGTAATAAGCAAATTTGGACATTACTAAATTTAAAGTATAGAAAACATGTAATCGCTGAACATGGTGACTCTGGAAGTGCAAATTTAAAAACGGGTAAAAATGGTAAAGATGAAATTTTAGAAGTTCCATTAGGAACAGTAGCTAAAGATGCAGAAACTGGAGAATTTATTTGTGAAATAACCAAAGATGGAGAGGAAATAGTATTGTTAAAGGGAGGAAAAGGTGGACTAGGAAATAATCATTTTAAATCATCTACCAACCAGGCACCAAGATATGCTCAGCCCGGAGAGTCAGGAAAAGAAGAATGGAAAATACTAGAGTTAAAAGTATTAGCTGACGTTGGACTTGTTGGGTTTCCCAATGCAGGAAAATCTACTCTCCTTTCCGTGCTTTCAGCAGCTAAACCGGAAATTGCAAATTATCCATTTACAACTCTAGTCCCTAATCTAGGTATCGTTGCTTACAGAGACCATAAGTCGTTCGTTATGGCGGATATTCCTGGTATAATTGAGGGTGCACATAAAGGAAAAGGTCTTGGACATCGTTTTTTAAGACATATTGAACGTAATTCGGTTTTATTATTTATGATTCCAGCTGACACGGATGACATTTTAAAAGAGTATAAAATATTATTAAATGAATTGGCACAATATAATCCTGATTTATTAGACAAAGAGAGATTACTTGCCATCACAAAATGTGATTTGTTGGATGATGAATTAATGGCCGAGCTTAAAAACGAATTTCCTAGGGATATTGAGGTTGTATGTATTTCCTCTGTTTCACAACAAGGGCTAACGGAACTAAAAGATGAAATTTGGAAACTTATTCATTATGAGTTGGATTGAACAATTAGATCATAAACTTATTTTTTTATTAAATGGTAATAATCAACCGATCTTAGACCAATTGATGTGGGTGGTAAGTGATCCTATATTTGGGATCCCATTCTATATATTTTTTCTTTTTTTAGTTTATAAAACTAGGGGAGCCAAATCAACTTTAGTAATTTTTATCATTACATCCGTTGCGGTTGGATTAACAGATTTTACAGCTCAGAATTTATTTAAGGAAACCATTCAGCGTTACAGGCCAAGCCACCATTTAACTTTATCTCAAGATCTGAATTTTGTTTCGGGATATAGAGGTGGTCAGTATGGATTTATTTCCAATCATGCCTCTAATATGGCATGTGTTGCTTTTTCCATATATCTTTATGTAAAAAAGAAGTACCATTATTTGTGGTTATTCTTTTTGTTTTTTGTAGTACTGATTTCTTACAGTAGAATTTACTTAGGAGTGCACTATCCTACAGATATTATAGGGGGATGGATATGGGTTTCGTTAATTGCATATTCCTTTTATTTCTTTTCAAAAAAAATCATTTTATGAGTTCTCTTTTTGCTGTATTTGTTGGTGGTGGTTTAGGTGCGGTTTTTCGATTTCTTATTGGGAAATACGTAATATTTTTCTATCAAGGGGTTTTCCCGCTTTCCACATTAATTGCAAATGTTTTTTCTTGTCTCGTCCTAGCGCTAATTGTGTCTAAATCCGTTGATTTTAAATGGCTTAATGATCACGTTGTGCTGTTACTAACAGTAGGATTTTGCGGAGGGTTAAGTACATTTTCGACTTACAGTTTAGAGACATTTGAATTGTTAAGAAATGGTTCTTTTGGATGGGCTCTATTGAACTTTATGATGAGTACCCTTATTTGTATTTCAGTTATTTATGTAGTGTATAGAAAATTGCTTTAGTATCAAATTTGACACTCCAAAAAAATTTCAGGTAGTTTGTCTTCGTTTTCTAATGCTTCTTCTAAGCTATTAAATTTGATTTTTATTTTTTCCAAACTACATTCACAAAAAGTGCTATCTAAATTTGATGCATAGCATTCAGAAATGTACGTTTCACATTCTGTTTTGCTCCATTTTTCACAGGAAAAAAACATAATAATAAGCGTTAAAGCAAGTATTTTTCTAATCATCATGTTTAGGTTTTTGTTCGTTAATCAAATCCATAAATTCTTCCAATGTATAATTCCCTAGTTTATCTTGATTTCTGGAAAAGTAATCCATAATACTATCTTTAGAAGATGTATTGAAAATGAAGTTTTTATTTACATTATGAGATTTAATGTAAGGATAATTTTTTAAAACGTGATTAATCATATCACTTGTGTCTTTTTTTTCCATCTCATCATGTGAAATTTCTAAAAATTTAATCTCCAAACTATCTCTTATCAATTGTGTAATGCTATCTAATATAAAAGGCTTAGAGGTGTAATACAAAATTGCTTGATTTAAGTCATAGGCGGTTTTACCTGTTTTTTGAAGTTTGTCATTTACAAATAAAAAAGCACTATCTCTATGGTATTGTTGATTTTTATTGCTCATAAACGCATCAATAAGATAAAGGTCTTCTAATATTTCTTTGAATTCTTGAACATTCATCGGAGATGAACTTGGAATATCCTTTGGTTCATCTCTTACACATGAACCCATGAGTATACAAAAGAAGAAAAAAAGTATTTGTTTCATCTATTGAATTTAAGCCTCATGCCCCTAAAAGATGGATCAATTATTCCGTTTTCAAAAGCAAATACTCCATTAATAATAGTACTATGAATGGTGCTACTAAACCTATGACCTTCAAATGGTGACCAGCCACATTTGTATAGAATGTTATTTTTATTAGGTGTCAGACTATTGTTTCTATTAATTAAAACTAGATCTGCAAAGTATCCTGACCTTAAAAAACCTCTATTTTCAATATTAAAACAGGTCGCTACATCATGACTAGTTTTTCTAACTACATCCGTAATGCTAATTTCCTTTCTATTAACCAAATCCATTAATGCAAGTAGCGCATGTTGAACCAATGGACCACCAGATGGTGCTTCTAGGTACTTGTTGTTTTTTTCGCCTAAAGTATGTGGTGCATGGTCAGTAGCAATAATGTCAATAGTGTCATTTTTAAGGGCGTTAATAATTGCTATTCGATCAGATTCTTTTTTTACAGCAGGATTCCACTTGATAAAACTTCCTTTTTCTTCATAGAAATTATCATTGAACCATAAGTGGTGTATGCAACATTCAGCAGTAATTTTTTTATCCTGAAGAGACTGTTTATTACTGAAAAGTGCTAATTCTTTTTCTGTAGATATATGTAAAATATGAAGTCTTGATTCATATTTTTTAGCTAATTCAACTGCTAAGGAAGAGGAAAGAAAACAGGCTTCTTCAGATCGAATAACAGGATGAGATTTAAATGGAATATCATTTCCATATTTCTCCTTAAATTCCGCTAGGTTTTTTCTAATTGTTAGTTCATCTTCGCAGTGCGTTGCAATAAGCATGGGGCTATGTTCAAAAATATGGCTTAATACCTCCTTGTTGTCCACAAGCATATTTCCGGTAGATGAACCCATAAAAACTTTAACTCCACAAACTTCTTTCGGATTGGTTTGTAGTACTTCATTTAAGTTTTCATTATTTGCCCCCATGAAGAATGAATAATTAGCAAAAGCGTTTTGTTCAGCTATTTTAAATTTTTCTTCTAAAAGTTTTTGAGTGACCGTATTAGGAATGGTATTTGGCATTTCCATAAAACTGGTAATCCCGCCAGCTAATGCAGCCCTTGATTCTGTAAATATATTTGCTTTATGGGTTAAACCTGGTTCTCTGAAGTGCACTTGATCATCAATCATTCCAGGAATTAGAGTTAATCCTGTAGCGTCAATTTCTCGATCAAATGTACCGCTTATATTTCCTTTTTTTACTTCAGAGATGTAATTCCCTTCAATGGCTAAATCACCTTTAAAATTTAAACCTTCATTTATTATTTCAGCGTTTCTTATGACAACCTTAGGCATCAAATTTTTTTGATTTTAATTTTAACACTCCAATGAAAGCTTCTTTAAATATTCTGATGTTCATTTTGGATTGTCCTAGCTCTCTATCCTTAAAATGAATTGGAATTTCCTTTACATTAAACCCATGTTTAATAGCGCTATACTTCATTTCTATTTGAAATGCGTATCCAACAAACCAGATATTATTTAAATTAATTTTTTCTAAAACTTCTCTTTTGTAACAGATGAAACCTGCGGTGGTATCTTTTATTTTGATATTCAACACAAATCGGACATACAATGATGCATAGTAAGAAAGCCAATATCTAGATTTAGGCCAATTTATAATTTTTCCTCCGGGCACATATCTTGAGCCTACACATGCATCTGCTCCATGTTTTGAGCAGGAATAAAGTAGTCTTGGAAGATCATCTGGGTCATGGGAAAAATCAGCATCCATCTCAAAAATGTATTCGTATTGACGATTAATAGCCCATTTGAAACCATCAATGTAAGCAGTTCCTAATCCGTTTTTACCTTTTCTAATCATGAGATGAAGCCTGTTTTCATATTCTTTTTGCATGACTTCTACTGCTTTTGAGGTGCCATCAGGTGAGCTATCATCTACAATTAAAACATCGAAATTATCTTTTTTGTTTAGTACGGAAAGAACAATTTTTTTGATGTTTTCAATTTCGTTATATGTAGGTATGATTACAAGTGATTTCATTACTTATACTAATATAAGTTTAAATTTAATCCTCCTAGTTTAATTTTTAATTATATCTGATTTTTAAGTATTTTTAACTGCCTATTTATATGAAAAACATCATTTTTATATTTTTAATTTTAAGCTTACATTATTCCTACTCTCAAGGAAATAATGTATCTCTTTTAAGCCAATGGTCGGATTCTAGTTTACCTCCTGTTTATGATGGTGAGTCTGTTTACAACGAGGTGTGGGGAATTACTAAAGATGGTATAGAATATGCTATTGTTGGTTCTAGAATGGGCACACATGTATTTATGGTAAGTGCATCAAATCAATTGGTTGAAATTGATTTTGTAATGGGTAGACACACAGGGTCAGATGCTATTCATCGTGACTATCATGATTATCAAAACTACTTGTATGCCGTATGTGATGAAGGGCCAAGCTCTCTTCAAATAATGGATCTCTCCTTTTTGCCAGATAGTGTTTCAGTAATTTATGATGACGATTCGTTAATTACGAGATCACATAATATATTTATAGATACAGCTTATGCTAAGTTATATTCATGTTCTAATAAAAATTCGGGCGGTAGCAATGCGTTAAAGGTATTGGATATTTCAACACCAACTAATCCAACATTTTTATATAATTATGACTTGGTGAATCATGTTCATGATGCGTATGTATTAAATGATACGGCATTTTTAAATTGTGGTGGACAAGGCCTAAAGGTAGTTACAGAAGTTAACCAAAATTGTATACAGATCGGAGAACTGAGTACGTATCCACAAAAGGGGTATAACCATGCAGGTTGGTTAAATGGCGATAAAAATATTTACGCTATGTGTGACGAAAATCATGGTTTAGATGTTAAGGTATTAGATGTTTCAGATTTAAACGATATTCAAGTAAAATCACTTTTTAATTCTCAAATGGGTAATGCGATGAATTCCATTGCTCACAATGTCATTATTAGAAATAACATTGCATTTGTTAGTTATTATCATGATGGTCTTCAGATTTTTGATCTTAGTGATCCATTATCGCCTCAAAAAATAGGTCACTATGATACATATATTGGCAACCCTGCTGTGTCTTATGCTGGGTGTTGGGGAGTCTACCCCTTTAGAAATGGGGATAAAATTTTGGTTTCAGACAGAGCTTATGGATTATTTCTTTTAGGATTTCAACCTCCACCAGTTACTGTAGAAAGTTCCCACGAAATTTTTCCTAATCCATCGAACGGTATTCTTTACTTTTTTAAAGAACATGGCCTTATTGCAGACTACACGCTTCACATTTACAATGCCTTGGGACAAAAACTATTCCATATAGAAGGTAAAGCAGATTATACTCAAATTAATCTTGAGAACTATAAATCAGGTTTATATTACCTGAGATATGTTTCAAATGTGGATGATGCGATGTTAATCTCAAAATTCTACATTCAATAATGCAATCTAACTTCTTTTTAGATGTAGTCGATGTAGTAAGATTAATCCCTAAAGGTAAGGTGACCACTTATGGTTCTATAGCAAAGTACTTAGGTTCGTCAAAAAGTTCAAGATCGGTTGGTTGGGTTTTAAATAAACAAGTATTAGATGCTACTTTACCAGCTCACAGAGTGGTAAATAGAAAAGGAATTCTTACTGGAAAAAACCACTTCAAAAATCCATTTTTTATGCAAAGTCAATTAGAAAAAGAAGGTATTCAAGTTGTTAATGACCAAATTGTTGATTTTAAAATTCACTTTTGGGATCCCAATAAAGAGTTAACAATTTAGATAAAGTTGTTTTTCTACCTATTTTTACATTCATGATTAAAGAGGTTGATGTACTTGATGCATTAAAAAAGGTAATAGAGCCGGATTTAGGTAAAAATATAGTAGAATTAGATTTGGTTACCATAGTTTCCATTTCTGATAAATCACTTTCATTACGCGTAGAAACAAAGAACGCTGCGATGCATGCAAGAAAAAGAATGAAAGAAGCTTGTCAATTTGCCATTGAAAGATCTCTAGGTGGCCAAATTAACGTAGAAGTTGAAGTAGTTGCTATGAAAAAAGCAGAAGCCTCTCAACAAATATTACCCAATATCAAAAACATTGTTGCTGTTGTTTCTGGGAAAGGAGGAGTTGGAAAATCAACTATTGCAGCTAATTTGGCAACAGGTTTAGCCAAAAAAGGACTTAAGGTAGGAATAGTGGATGCTGATATCTATGGGCCTTCGCTACCAATGATGTTTGATGTACAGCACTACAAGCCCCTTTCCAGAGTTGTGAATAACAAACAACTCATTGTTCCGGCTGAAAATTACAATGTAAAATTATTATCAATTGGTTTTTTTGCAGAACTTGATCAAGCGGTTGTTTGGAGGGGTCCAATGGCTGTCAAGGCTTTAAGACAGCTAATTTTTGATGCAGATTGGGGGGATTTAGATTACTTAATTATTGACACACCACCTGGAACAGGTGACGTACATCTGTCTATTGTTCAAAATTTACCTCTAACTGGAGTTGTCGTTGTAACTACCCCACAACCCGTCGCTTTAGCCGATGCTAAAAAGGCAATCGCCATGTTTAAGATGGAAAACATAAATGTGCCGGTTCTTGGAATAATTGAAAATATGTCATGGTTTTCACCAAAAGAACATATAGATGAAAAGTATTTTATTTTCGGTCAACACGGAGGTAAAGATTTAGCTACATCATTGAATTTAAATTTTCTTGGAGAGATTCCCCTTGTACAAAGTATTAGAGAAAGTGCTGATGTGGGACGTCCTGCTGTACTTCAGCAGGAAACATCTGTAGAGTCATTATACAGAGAGACTTGCCAAAATTTAATTCTTTCAGTTGACAACAGAAATAAAGAGTTGGAGGAGACAAAAGTAGTTCCAGTTGAGTATGGAGAACCAAAATGTTCAACGAATGGATAGGAAAGAAAAAATAGTGCTTAATGCCATCGAAGATTTACGTCCTTATCTTCACAATGACGGAGGAGATATGGAATTAGTGGAAATTACTGAAGATAACAAAGTAATCATAAAGTTGCTAGGAGCTTGCAAGAGTTGTTCGGTAAGTTCAGTAACCATTAAGGCAGGTTTGGAAGAAAATTTAAAAGTCCTAATTCCTGAAATAACAGGAGTTGAAGCAATTCAATACTGATCAAAATTCAAATTGCAACCCAATGGAAGGCAATATGGTACCTGCTGTGTTGGTAATGGTTTTTAATTGGTAACGAGTAGGGTCATTTGGATCTTCAAGTAAATTACCATTGTTATCTGTTAACGCAATTAAACTTGGAGGAGTTTCTCCTTGAAAATTATATGCATTTTGAATATCGATGTACACGTTCAACGCCACTTTCTCCCAGTACCATTTTTTGTCAATTCTTAAATCTAAACCATGGTTTGCTTTTAATCGCTCCCCATTTAGTCTGTCATAATCAAATAATCCAAAGGAATTGATGTCCCAAACATATTTAAGAGATGAATTTATTGTGTCGTAAGGAGTATATGGAGGGCCTCCTGAGTACCTAAAACGAACTCCAATTTCCCAATCATTATTCAATTTCACACCACCAGTAAGTGAAATGATGTGCTGGTTATCCCATGCAGATGGGCGAAACTCTTCGTACTTATCTTGAAATTCGCTCCTCACCCATGTGTAGGCCAATATTCCATAAAATCGTTTATTCAGTTTTTTCTGTGCTAAAAACTCTATTCCATAAGTCCTCCCTTCGGAGGAACTGTTTACAGGTTCATTACCAATGACTCCAAAATCCCCACCAAGGTTAGCTAAACAAATGCTGTCTCTGAGCAGAAAGGGGTAATTATTATACTTTTTGAAGAATCCTTCTAGAGTAATTTTACTGTATGTGCCAGGGTTATGTTCTAGTCCAAGAACGAGGTGATTGTTATTAATGTATTGTAGATTATTTTCTTTATTTACCAGTTCATTATTATTATTTCTGTAGCCCATAACGGTGTAAGCTGGAAGTTGGAAATAACGACCTGTGTTGAAATTTATACTGCTTTTTTCATCAATAGAGTAAGAAATGCTAAGTCTTGGTGAAATTTGCTCAAGTGGATTATTCATTGATTCAGAATAATTGTTTTGATCTGTTCTTAAGCCCACCGATAAAATTAATTTTTCGCTTAAAAATTGTTTGCTCAATTGTCCAAACAAAGAGGTTTTAATGATATTAAGTTCTGATGAGAAATTCAGTGTATCAACCTGATTCTGAATGATAATCCTTTGAAAAGTTGAATTGGTGTATGTGGCATGTTCAATTCCAGTTCCAAAATTTAGCTTCCATCCATTTTTTCTATATGTATTTTCAAACCTAAATTTATTTTCTATTTCTTGAGAAATATAATCTTGAATCTTTCCTTCTGGGTTGTTTTCATCATTGTTGTAGTATTTAAAAGATCTATTGTTTAAATGATTTCTTGAAAAAATAAAATTCTGGAAGCTATTTTCCTTAAATCTAGTCCAATTTACTCCTGTTGCGTAATTCCATTGAGTGGAAATGGGTAAATAACCAAGTATATAATTGTTTCTTTCTAATGTTAAAGAATCATCAAGAGTAAGGGTTTCTTTAGCTAATATATTATCGTTAATCCCTGTGTTAAGCACAAAATCGTCGACTGCTCCAAGACCAATTACTGTAATTTGATTCTTATCGTTGATTTTAGTTTTTGATTTGAATTGAAAATCATTGTAAGTGGGTAAAAAGGGTAGACCAATAGCTTGAAATAAAAATTGCAAATATGATCTTCTTGCAGAAAACACAAAAGTGGTTTTATTATCTATTGGACCATCTAATGTTATACCAAAATCACTAGAACCCACCGTAAAAGTTGAAGCGATTCTGTCTGTATTTCCGTCAATTTGTTTGAACTCCATAACAGAACTGAGTGTATTTCCTCTATTTGATGGAAACGCTCCTGTATATAAATCTACTTCTCTAATGAAATTAACATTTATCATACCTACTGGACCTCCAGATGACCCCTGGGTAGCAAAGTGATTGATATTAGGAACTTCAATCCCGTCTAAGTAAAAACGGTTTTCATTAGGGGCACCTCCTCTTATTACAATATCGTTTCTAAATGATGCCGAAGAAGAAACGCCAGGTAACGATTGAATTACTTTAGAAATATCCCTATTACCACCAGGGTTTCTATAAATTTCTGTAGCATTTATACTTCTTTTACTTACAGGACTTTCAAAGCTTTTTTGAAAAGGAGATGCTTTTATTTCTACCTCTTCAAGTGAGGTTGATGAAGAGATTAATTGAATATCTAATACGGTTGGTTTATTAGGATTTACAATTACTTCTGCAACAGATTTAGTATTATATCCAACAAAAGAATACGTGATGTTGTACACGCCTGGTTTGAGATTATCTATCTGGTAATTTCCGTCAAAGTCAGTTGCTACTCCACTTTTTGTTTGTTCTATAAATACGTTCGCAAATGGAATAGTTTCATTATTAGTCGCATCTGTAACAGTACCCTTAATAACACCACTTTGTCCTAATAAAGTGAAAAAGCACATGACAAGAACTCCAGATGTTAATAAACCTTTCATTTTGTTCACATTTTTTAACGCAAAACTAAACAAAAATTCATGTTTCAGCTTGGATAATGGAAAATGTTTAAGTAATTTAGCATAAAATTAAACAAATGCAGACTTATTCTATTGCTGATTTAGAAAAACTATCCGGAATTAAGTCCCACACCATCAGAATCTGGGAGAAGCGGTATGATTTGGTAAATCCTCTCAGAACCGATACTAATATTCGTGCGTACAATGACGATCAGCTTAAAAAAATCCTAAATGTTTCATTTCTCATTAATAATGGAATGAAAATAAGTAAGGTTGCATCATTAAGCAATGATGAAATTTCTGAAAAAGTATTACAACTTACGTCTAAGGCCGAGGGGTTTGAATCCCACATCAATTCCTTTGTGTTGTGTTCACTTCAATTTGATCAAGTATTATTCAATAATACATATGAACAACTCAGAGAAAAATATAACCTGGCCTACATATACGAAAATGTATTTATTCCAACCTTGAGAAGAATCGGGGCCTTGTGGTCTTCTGGGGAATTGTTTCCAGCACAAGAACACTTTCTTTCAAACATGATAAAACAAAAGTTTTATCATGCTATAGAAAATGCATCGCCAAGTCCAAGGATTAGACAAAAAGCTTTTTTGTTTTTGCCACCATGGGAAGATCATGATTTCGCTCTTCTTTATTCAAATATGATTCTAAAAGAAAACGGTTACGATGTAGTTAATGTTGGAAAAACGATATCATTTGACAGTATTTTACAATGTATCGACAAAATTAAACCCGATCTTCTTTTTACCACATTTATTGTAGGTCAAAAGGTTACTGTATTGCAACAATTTTGTGATGATGTTAATTCTAGATCCAATTGCAAGCTTTTCTTTGGTGGAAACCCAGATTTGTTAAGGCTGGTTAATACCCATGGCAAGGTGTTTTATTCATTACAGGAATTTGATAAGTTTTTTACCAATAAATCTCTTAATTGAAAAAAATTGCTGTCATAGGTTCAGGTTTTGCAGGCTTAACTTCTGCAATAGAGCTTGCAGCCCTAGGATATGATGTTACAGTTTATGAGAAAAATAACCAACCTGGAGGACGTGCGAGAAAACTAGAAGTTGATGGTTTTACATTTGATATGGGTCCAAGTTGGTACTGGATGCCTGATGTATTTGAGAAATTTTTTGCAAGACACGGTAAAAAACCAGAAGATTACTATACTCTTAGAAAATTAGACCCTGGTTTTTCCATAGTGTATGATAAAGAGGAGAGTCTGGTAGTTCCTGCTTCTTTTAATGAATTGGTAGAAAAGTTCGAGGCTATTGAGTCTGGAAGTGGAGAAAAGTTGAAGAAATTTATGGAAAAGGCCGCCATAAAGTATAAAATTGGTATGACTGATCTAGTTTACAAACCGTCACATTCTTTGTTTGAGTTTATAAATTTACAAGTGTTAAAGGGGCTTTTTCATTTAAATATCTTTACTAATTTTAGATCTTATGTTAGAAAGTATTTTAGTGATTCTAGATTGGTAAGGTTAATGGAGTTTCCCGTGCTTTTTCTAGGTGCAACACCCCAAAATACCCCTGCGTTATATTCTTTAATGAATTACACTGGGTTGTATCAAGGCACCTATTACCCCATTGGTGGCTTTAATGAAGTTATTCAAGGATTAGTTGCATTAGCTACCGAAAAGGGAGTGAAAATTAACACCAATAGCGAAGTTCAAGAAGTTATCGTTAAAAACTCAAAGGCGAATGGACTAAAGGTAAATGATACTATCCATCTGTTCGATGCAGTGGTTGCGGGTGCTGATTATCATCATGTAGAACAAAAAATGTTACCCGAAAACCTTAGAAACTACTCATCTGAATATTGGGAAAACAGGGAAATGGCACCATCTAGCTTGTTGTTTTATCTAGGTGTAGATAAGAAACTTGAAAAGGTTAATCACCACACCTTATTTTTTGATGAGGATTTTGATGAGCACGCCAAAGAAATTTATGATAATCCTAGTTGGCCAAAATCGCCCTTGTTTTACATGAGTTGTGCTTCTATTACGGATCACACTATAGCCCCTAAAGGAATGGAAAACTTAATGATCCTAATTCCTTTAGCTCCTGGACTAGATGACAGTGAAAAAATGCGCGAACATTATTTTCATATTATACTAAATCGAATTAAAGAATTAACAGGAAACGATATTGAAAAACACATTGTCTTTAAGAAGTCTTATTGTGTGAGTGATTTTGAAAAAGATTATAATGCATTTAAGGGTAATGCTTACGGTTTAGCTAACACATTACGCCAAACCGCTATACTTAAGCCAAGAATTAAAAATAAAAAGATTGAAAACTTATTTTACACAGGGCAGTTAACTGTCCCTGGACCTGGGGTGCCACCGTCCATAATATCAGGACAAATTGTGGCAATAGAGATGGATAAACACTTAAAAAAAGCGTCATGATAGAACTTTACCACACCATTTCAAATAATGCTAGTAAAAACATAACTCGTACATACAGTACTAGTTTTTCGTTTGGAATAACTTTACTAGATAAATCCATACACAATGCTATATATGCCATATACGGTTTTGTAAGAGTTGCAGATGAAATTGTAGATACATTTCATGATTTTCCTAAGGAAGAAATTCTTGAAGAATTTAAAAAAGATACCTACAAAGCGCTAGATCGTGGTATTAGTGTAAATCCAGTTTTGCATGCTTTTCAAAGGGTTGTCAATGAGTATAACATAGATCGTGCTCTTATTGATAAATTTCTCGAGAGTATGGAGAAAGATCTTAATGAAATTACTTATTCTAGCTTAGCATATGATGATTATATAGTTGGTTCTGCAGAAGTTGTTGGTTTAATGTGTCTAATGGTTTTTGTAAATGGGGATAAAACGCTATATGATGAATTAGAAGATCCTGCAAGAAGACTAGGTGCGGCTTTCCAAAAAGTTAACTTTTTAAGAGATGTAAAAGCAGATTTTGAAGATCTTGGAAGAAGTTATTTTCCAGGTGTTAATTTGACTAATTTTACTCATATCGAAAAATTGAAAATTGAAGCCGATATCGCTGAAGATTTTCATTTTGCATTAGAAGGTATAAAGAAATTACCTTCCTCATCTAAGCTTGGAGTTTATGTGGCTTACAGATATTACATGTCTTTATTTAAAAAGATTAAAAGTGTGCCTTCAGAAAGACTAATGCATGAAAGAATAAGAGTAGCTAACTCAAAAAAATTGTATATTACATTCAAGTCTTATTGTAGAAATCAACTGAATTGGATTTAACGAACACACTAATATTTTTTTCTGTATTTTTTTTTATGGAGTTTGTGGCTTGGTTCACACACAAATATGTGATGCATGGTTTTCTATGGTATTTTCATAGAGACCATCATACAAGAGATAATAAAGGTGTTTTTGAAAAAAATGATTTCTTCTTTTTAATCTTTGCTATTCCAGGTTCCTTTTTTATGATGTATGGAATTCACATAGGTATTGTATATTTTCCTTTTTGGATAGGTTTAGGTATTACGGTTTATGGGGCAGCCTATTTTTTTGTTCATGATTTATTTATTCACCAAAGAATTAAGGTGTTAAAGAACACCAAAAACAAATATCTACTAGGTATTAGAAGAGGTCACAAGGTACATCACAAAAAACTTACCAAGCAGGACGGAGAATGTTTTGGGATGTTATTAGTCCCCTTTAAATATTTCAAATTGTATAAATAAATATGGATGCCTATTTGTACCTGATAATTAACGTATCAGCTATTGTAATTCCTTTTATTTTTTCATTTCACAAGAAGCTAAATTTCCACCATCACTTTAAAAGCTTTTTGATAGGTTTTTTATTCATGTTTCCACTTTTTATTGTCTGGGATATATATTTCACTAAAATTGGTGTTTGGGGTTTTAATAGCGATTACCTAATGGGTCTTTCATTTTACAATCTACCTATAGAAGAATGTCTGTTTTTTTTATGTATTCCTTTTAGTTGTGTTTTCACTTATCATGTTGTACTTACGCTTTCTAAAAATAAATCTGATTTTAAATCTAAAAAATGGTCTGTAGTGGTTAGCATTATATTTTTACTTTTTGGTATGATTCATTTAAATAAAATGTACACCAATACCACATTTATCTTACTTGCTATTGCGATTTTAATCGCTCCTTATTTTGTAAATATGAGAGTGTTTTTAAAAACGTTTTTGATTTTGCAAATTCCATTTTGCATGGTGAATGGCTTGCTTACAGGTTCTTTAATTGAGAATCAAGTAGTATGGTATAATAACAATGAAAACCTATCTTTTAGATTAGGGACCATTCCTGTCGAAGATGTGTTTTATGCATTGCTTATGCTTTTGCTTGTCATGATAGGATACCAGTTTAGTTTAAATAAAAAAAAGGAAACCCCCACTTTTTAATTGATTCTTAATAACTCAAAAAATTAGTTTTTCATTATCAAAAAATGATAGAATTTATTTTTTCATCAAAAAGCACATCGTAAGATAAGCTACCTAGCACCCCTCCCACAAATGGACCAACAACAGGAATCCAAGAATAACTCCAATCAGACGAACCTTTTCCTTTTATTGGAAGTAAAAAATGCATTATCCTTGGACCAACGTCTCTTGCTGGATTGATAGCATAACCTGTAGTACCTCCCAAGCATAATCCAATAGTGACTACGATTAGTCCAACCACAATTGGGTTTAGTCCTTCAGTGAATTCATTTGAACCAATTGCTCTAAGAAGAAATAATAAAATAAAGGTTCCCATAACCTCACTAAGCAAATTTGAAAATGAATTTTTTATAGCTGGACTTGTTGCGAAAACCGCTAATTTTTTGTCACTTTCAGGAGTTTTGTCCCAATGGGGTAAGTAATGGATATACACCATTATCGAGCCTAACATGGCCCCCAATAACTGTCCTGTGAAATAGTAGGGGACATCGCTCCAGCCTTTAAATTGTTCATTAAATTCTCCAGAAACGGCAAGTCCTAAGGTAACGGCTGGATTAATATGTGCTCCACTTACACTCCCTACTGCATAAATAGCCATTGTAACAGCTAAACCCCAAGCCAATGTAATGATAATCCAACCTGAACCTTTTGCCTTAGAGAAAGATAACAGATCGCCAGCTACAACTCCGCAACCTAGGTAGATTAATATAAATGTTCCTAGAACTTCTGCTAAAAAGATAGACATATTATAGTTTTAATTTATTCAATAAATATACTCTTCAAATATGGTAATGCAAAGAGCTCAATTTCATCTCGGCAATTTCTGAAACAGTCTTTAATATAATTTTCATGTCCATTCATTTTTGAAGGATCTTTAAAGTTTTTGTGAAAGTGTATCGCATCCTTAAGGTAAATAGGGCATGATTCATTGGCATGGTCACAAACAGTTAGTACGTATGAAAATTTCATATGATTAAACTCTTCTATTTTATTAGAACTGTGCTTACTTATGTCAATTCCAATTTCTTGCATGGTTTCAATGGCTCTTGGATTAACCCCTTCAGCTTTGATACCTGCACTGTAAATATTTATATCCCAATCATTTAAATCACAAAAATATCTTAAAAACCCTTCTGTAATTTGACTCCTACAGCTGTTTCCTGTACATAAAACTAATAAATTTAATTTTTCATCTTTAATTGTATTCATGTACATAATTTTACCTTAAAAACTTTGTAATATTGCAATTATAATGAAGATAAGAACTCCCTTTCAGTTTACCATTTTGTTATCTTTTTTAGGTGCCTTATTGTTAAATCTACTCACTTATCTTTTTCTTGAAAACTATTTGGAGCAGAAGCAACCATTGTCTACATATGTACTCTTTTTCTTATCCTCTTTTTTATCCGTAGCAATTTTGGTATACTTCTTATTAGAATCATTTATAAATCAAAAGATAAGGTTGCTTTACAGAATGATTCAAAATTATAAGTTGTCAAAAAATGAGATAAACATCAATATGAAAGAAGATGTGCTTTCTGCAAGCGAAACAGACATATTTAAGTGGGTAAAAACAAATAGGGCTGAATTTGCCAAATTGAAACAAGAAGAAAAATTTAGAAGAGAATTTATTGGTAATCTGGCACATGAACTAAAAACACCCATATTTAGCATTCAGGGATATATCTTAACGCTTCTTGAGGGAGGCATTGATGATAAGAATGTAAATAGAAAATTTTTAAATATTGCACTAAACGGGGTAGAAAGAATGAATCAGATTATTTCTGATCTTGATATGATTACAAAATTCGAGTCTGAGAGAGTTGACATGGAATTCAAAGAAAATGATTTGGTGTTAATTTGTGAAGATATAATGGATAGCTTAGCCTTGAAGGCAAAAGAAAAACAAGTCACCATTCAATTTTCTAAAAACTACGATAGTGCTATTAATGTATTATGTGACAAATCTAAAATAAGTCAAGTATTTCAAAATTTGATTGTGAATGCAGTGAATTATTCTGAGAACAACAGCATAGTTTCTATTCGTTTTATCAATCTTGGAAAAAATATTTTAATAGAAATTGAGGACGAAGGAATAGGTATTGATGAGAAACATCTAAGTAGATTATTCGAGCGCTTTTACAGAGTAGATAAAAGTAGAGCAAGAAATGAAGGCGGTACGGGCTTAGGTTTAGCCATAGTAAAGCATATCATAGAGGCTCATGGTCATCAGATTCAAGTAAGAAGTACTGTAGGTAAGGGGTCAACCTTTTATTTTACTTTAAGTAAAGTTTAGTATATTGAAACAAATTAAAAATGATAGAATGAAAAATTTAAAGATATTAATAAGTCTTGTACTCATTATAGGTATAGTGAGTTGTGGAAAGAAAGGATGCATGGATCCTATGAGTCTGGCATATGATAGTGAAGCTACTAAAGACGATGGAAATTGCACTTATCCAGCTAATGAAAAGAGATCATTAGTTTTTAAATTCACTGCAACGTGGTGTAGTTATTGTGGTGAGTGGGGTGCAGAATATGTGGATAATATTTATAATGACTTCTCTACTAGTACAGAAGTGATTTCCATTCATAGGAACGACAACTTTTCTGTAGATATTGGAGATTTTTTATTTTCTCAACTAAGTCCTCAAGGTGTTCCAGCCTTTTTTGTGGGCACTTCTGATATGGGTTACACAGGTTATGGAACAATAAATGATGCTATCCAGTCAGAACTATCAGAACAAAACGAGGTTGCTATGGCCACTTCTTTTACAACTGAATCAGGAGTGATGAATATTAAAGTACAATCACAATTATCTGACCCATCTTCCACTAATGGTTCTGATCTTTACCTAGCAATATATCTTTTAGAGGACGGTAAAGTGGCACCACAACAGGTTGCTGGCACCGGTGAAGTTTCAGATTTTGTTCATAATCATATCCTAAGAACTGAAGCCAATGGTTCTGCATTTGGAGTTCCCATTACTTTTACAGATGGTAATAATTTAACTGAAGTAAGTGCCAATCTAGCTCCTTCTACTATATGGACACATGAGAATCTATACCCTGTGGCAGTTATTTGGAGAATGAGTGGAAATAATTATGAGTTCGTCAACTTTACAAAATAACTGCGAAGCATTTTATAAGACTTAGGTTATTATTGTTCTTTTGATTTAGTATCACACGTCTAGAGTAAGAATGGTTGTAAAGAATTGCTAGAGGGCTTATTACCTGATAGTGAAAACTTGTTTGTCTTGTGTTATTAAGTTAAAGCATAGCTTTATCAAAAGCTAAACTCATTAATCCTTCATCATGCATAGGTTGAATAACAATACCAGTGTTTGCATTAATTTTTTCTAAAGAAATTTCGTCCTGTCTGATGTGAGTCACTTTTGAAATTTTACTATGGTAATTGGCTAGATACTCTTGCTCAGTCTGTCCTGGTGTGGGTATAAAAATGACTTTTTTTTCTAGAGCTGAAAAATCCATAATATTCGAATATCCAGAACGGCAAAGGATAATTTCTGAATTATTTATGGTATCTAAGAAATTATCTGTGTTTAGGTGAGCAAAAAAGTCTATGTTTTGTTTTTTGTAATTTTTTGAAAGTGGCTTACCTTGAATGATTGCACATTTTGATGGAAGTTGATGAAAAAGATTTATAATCTTAGATTCAAGAATACTTCTTTGAGGTTCTGGACCAGAAAGTACAGCAGTATATTTATATTTATACTGGTTTGATTTTTTTTCAAACTTAGAAAATCGTGATAAAGGACCTATTTTAAAACACCTGTCGTTAGTATATGAAGATAAATTTCCAGATAAGTTGATTTTTTGATTTGTATCTGGAATCCAACAAAAGTCAAATTGATTTATATAGTTACTATTGATTTTTCTGAGAATAGGCTTAAGTACTTTAGGTCCCATAATATCAGTCTGGTGACAAATAAAAATATTTGTAGTTTTTTTGCTTCTTAGTCCAAACCTATTATCAGAAATAATGATATCATAATTAAATTTTTCGACTAGATCATTTGCAATTTTTTCTTCTTTTTTAATTACCCAAAAAAACTTTGGAGATTGACTTAGCATTGCCCACTTTTGTGTATTTCTGCTGCTATATTTGGGGTTATAACCCAGTATCATCTTGTGAGGTAGATTGGGAAAAACTTCAGCATATAATTTCTGTGCAATTTCATTTCCACATGTATGAACATCATGTCCACGTTCTATTAGTTTTTCAATAATTGGCATAGTTCTAGTGATGTGACCAAGCCCCCAGTCTAATGGACCAACTAAAACTTTTTTGGTCTCTCTCTTCAATGAAATAATTTGTTATGATCCCTGATAAACATTAAAATTTCACTACATCCCTCTTTAGAAATAGAGGAAGTGACAAAGTGAGATGGGATTTCTTCCCAAGTTTCTCTAAGTTTTTGCTGATACTCAGCTACTTTAGACTCTACTTCTCTTTTTTTAATTTTATCTGCTTTTGTAAAGCAAATCATAAAAGGAATTTCTTTTATGGCACAATACTCCATAAATTCTAGGTCAATTTTCTGAGGTGAAATTCTGAGATCAATTAATAAGAATAAACAGATTAAATTTTTTCTTTTTTCTAGATACTTAAGTGTGAATTCTTGAAACGAGGCTCTTGTTTTTTTAGAAACCTTAGCGTAGCCATATCCGGGTAAATCGGCAAATAGAAAGGAATTATTAATCTTGAAATGATTAATTAATTGGGTTTTACCAGGCTTTCCAGATGTTTTAGCTAGCTTTTTATTATTGGTCAAACTGTTAATTAGAGAGGACTTCCCTACATTGGATCTACCAATGAAAGCATACTCTGGCAAACGTAAATCTGGACATTTTCTCCAATCCGAATTACTGCAAAGAAAGTCAGCACTATGAATCTCCATTTTTTTCTTTCAAATAAGAATTTATATGTCTTTCCTTCTTTTGCTCAAAAATATCGTCAATTGAAATTAGGATTCCTGTTTCTTCAACTTCACCAAATTTTTTGTTCAATGCAGTTCCAAATGATTTCATTGTACTAGAAAGATTCATATATGCGGATATAAGTGGTGGAATGGAAGTATCTAGTTTTCTCACACGCTGTGTTAGTATTTTAAATCCTTCTTCATAATTAAGTGTTGAAATTTCATTTAAAAATAGTGAAATATCGTTGTGAAGATTTAATGGTGATTTTGCAGTTACCAGTTTATCCTTGTCGGGAAAATAGTGGTTAATGAAAGATAAAATAAAATCTCTTGCTAGTTTGGGATAATCCAAGTACATCGTCACCTTTCCAAAAAAATACTTTATTTCTTCGTTATCAACCACTAAAGCGCCTAATCCATCCCATAAATTATCTAATGAAAATATGCCTTTTCTATTTCCGGATGATGGCTGATAACCAGGTTGAACAAATGATCTTCCAAGTTCGATTGTTTGTGGAAGATATTCGGTTTCAAATAGTTTGCTAAAATGGAATAAGTTATTTGTTGCCAAATCCTTATGTTTTTTTGATTTAATGACCTGCTTTCCTTTGACGTATCTATATCCTCCAATGATTTCTAATGCATCTGGATCCCATACTATAAGTTGATTATAATAAGCTTCTGATCTTGTGTCAAAATCGTCTAAATCAAGATCTTTTCCTGTTCCTCCACCAGCCAACCTAAATGTAAGTTCTCTTAGTCTTCCAATTTCTAATAGAGTATTTGGGGAATTAAGGTGATTGACAACGTAAATTTCATGGTTTGCAAAATTTGTTTTTCGAACAAACGTATCTGGGTTTAGTTCTTGAAGAACTAATTTTTTATCTATGGGACTAATTACTTTTTTCACCGTATTCAAAGTTAGGATTGTTTTCTAATTTGTAAATGTGTTTTTTTACGGTTTGAGCCCATTCATAGTCAGATTTTGTTTTGTTGAATGAATTTGGCATTATGGGTTTACCCATGGTTAAGAGTATTGTGCTTCCCCTCTGCCTAAACATTTCATCTGCCAACAATAACATTTCAATGTTGAGTTTAATGCCCATTTTTTTTCTGATGTTAGCTGTTCTGTAAAATCGTTTCGAATTCTGTCCACTTATATGAACTGGAAAAATAGGCTTGTTATATTTCTTTACTTTTGCAATAAAACTTTTTTTCCATTCTAAATCTTCTACTTTTTCTTTTTGCTTTCTGGACACTAACCCAGCAGGAAAAATAACTATGCATTGGTCTGACTGATATAATTCATCTAATCGCAATAAACTATTTCTTGTGTTTGAGCCATGCTTGTTTACCGGCATAAATAAACTATTGAATGGTTCAAATTGATTTAATATATCGTTTACAATAAATTTTATGTCTCTTCTAATTTTTCCTATTTCTTTCATTAAAGTTACTCCATCCAATCCACCTAATGGATGATTAGCAACTATGACAACACCACCATTTTTGGGTAATTTTTCAAATCCGATTGTGTTGGAAGAAACATTGATTAAGTCCAGTCCTTGTTCAATAAATTCTAACCCTTTTTTACCTTCTAACTTGTTAAGAATCTCATTAAATTCTTCTTGATGGATTATAGATCTTAATTTTTTTAAAAATATAGTAGGAGTAAACTGATAAACTCTAGGGCTCTTTTCTTTCAGAACTTTATCAACGTCAATTTTTGAACTCTCCATGATACTCATTCAATTTCAAATTAAAGATACTGAATTAATACAAAAACCTCCAAAAATTTAATTAATCTCCACATTTTACCACTTATAAAAATTACATTATTTACTCTGTTTATTTTCTTTATATTGTAACCAGTATTAATTTATGACGTAAAAAGTTATTCACAATCTATTAAAAGTGGGAAAAAGTGGGTAATTATTTGTTAGATTTACAATTAAAATGCTAGAAAATTGACAGGATTCATAGGAGAATATCATTGTAAGCTAGATGTTAAGGGAAGGTTATTAATCCCTTCTGACATGAGGAAGCAATTGTCGCCAGAAGATCAGGGTCAATTTGTTGTATCAAGAGGTGTTGATGATTGTTTATCTCTCTACACTTCCTCTGAATGGTTGCAGGTCATGAATAGACTACGAAAACTCAATCGTTTCAAGCCAAAGGATCGAAAATTCGCTAGAATGTTTCAAAAAGGGGCTACTAAAGTCATGGTAGATGGTAGTGGAAGAATTTTGATTCCAAAAGGGCTTTCAGCTTGGGCCTCTTTAAATAAAGATGTAGTTCTTGTGGCTAATGTAGATTTATGGGAATTGTGGGACAAACAGAGGTATGATGAAATAATGAAAGAAGACTGGGAAGGATTTGATCAGCTAGCACAGGATGTTATGGGTGATTCTTCTGATGGAGAGTAGTCCATATCATATACCAGTTCTTTTACATGTTGCTACTGATGCTCTAATCACAAAAAAAAATGGATTATACATTGATTTAACATTTGGTGGAGGTGGTCATTCGAAAGCCATATTAAGTAAGATTAATGATGGTCAGTTGATTGCATTTGATCAAGATGAAGACGCATTTCAAAACGATATAGATGATGTTAGGTTTACACTTGTAAGGCAGAATTTTAAATATGTTCAAAATGTTCTTCTTTCCAAAGGAATCAATAAAGTAGATGGGATTCTAGCAGATTTGGGTGTTTCATCACACCAATTTGACACACCTGAAAGGGGATTCTCCTATCGATTTGATGGAGAGTTAGATATGAGGATGAATACAAATTCTCCTAAATCTGCTTTTCATATTATAAATGAATATGATGAGCAAAATCTAGTTAGGATTTTAGTTTCATACGGTGAGTTTAAAAGAGGAGAGGCAAGAAAAATTTTTAGAAAAATCGATGAAAATCGTTTAGTTGAGCCGATAAAAACAACAAGAGGTTTACAGAAAATTTTAGATCCCATTTTTCCCTCGCGATTCTTAAACAAGAATTTATCAAAAATTTTCCAATCAATTCGAATCGAGGTCAATGATGAAATGCAAGCATTAAAAGAGTTGTTGAATCAGCTTGTTGATTGTTTAAATCCAAATGGGATTGCTGCTTTTATTACTTACCATTCCATCGAAGATAGGATGGTAAAAAATTTTTTTAAATCTGGAAATTTTGAGGGAGAGTTAACCAAAGATTTTTATGGAAAAATTTTAAAGCCATTTGATTTGGTAAACAAAAAGCCAATAGTTCCATCCGAGGTTGAAATCAAAGAAAACCCTAGAGCTCGTAGCGCAAAATTAAGAATGGCAAAAAGATTGTGAATGAGTGTATTTAAAAAAATATTTTCTGGTGATTTATTTCAAAAGGGGATTGTACTGAATAACATACCCTTTCTCTCCTACATCACATTTCTCATGTTGATTTACGTAGCTTATGGGTATCACGTTGATAATACTGTGTTATCAATATCCAAAGCAAATAAAGATGGGGAACAATTGTACTCTGAGTTGCAATCCGCTTTAGAGCTTTATGATAAGGAGAGCTTGCAAAGTAAAATAGCTGAGGAAACATCAAAATGGGGGTTGTATGAATCAATTGACCCCCCAGTAATTATCAATTCAAATGACGGTGATGAAGAATAAAGAGACTTTAACAAGGGTATATGTGGTATATATTATCGTTCTTCTCTTAGGTGGAGGTGTAGTTGGTCAAATTTTTTATTTACAATTCTACAAGGGTTCTGAACTTATTCAAGATGCCGAAAAGCAAATTTTTGTTTATAAAAATATCACAGCTCCAAGAGGTAATATTTATGCTTCAAATGAGCAAAAGACATCATTAGCTCTTTCTGTTCCTAGGTTTAAAGTTTATGTAGATCTATTAACAATTAAAAATCAGGTATTTAAAGATAGTATTGGTGTCTTATCGGACTCATTGCACCATCTTTTGCCTTATCGATCTGCTCAGTTATGGCAAGAAACACTAATACAACAAAGAGAAAATGGTAATAGATACTTTTTTATTGCAAGAAACCTGAATAATGGTGAGATAGAACGATTAAAGAGATTTCCCATCTTCAATTTAGGCCAGTATCGTGGAGGTCGAATAATTATTAAAACAAATCAACGAATTAAACCCTATGGCCTTTTAGCAAATAGGACTATCGGGTATGTTGTTGATCACGAAAACGAAAAGCCCATTTTAGTCGGATTAGAAGGAGCTTTTAATGATTATTTGAAAGGTCAAAACGGCCAAATGTTAATGGAAAAGGTTCGTGGCAATGACTGGAAGCCAGTAGATGATAATTATTCCATTGAGCCTGTACCAGGTTCTGATATTTATACAAGTTTAGATGTAAATATTCAGGATGTGGCTGAAGCAGCATTACTGCATCAATTAAAAGAGCAAAAAGCAGATCGGGGATGTGTCATCTTGATGGAGGTTAATACTGGATTTGTTAAAGCAATTGCAAATCTATCATACAATAAAAAAACAGATACATATTTCGAATCTCAAAATCATGCTGTAGGCTTGGCTTCTGAGCCTGGATCTACATTTAAATTGGCATCGCTGCTTGTAGCTCTTGAGCAAGGTAAAATCAATATTCAAGATTCTGTTTATATGTCTGGTAGGTATGAGTTTTATGATAAAGCGTTGACAGACGGTGGAAAAGTATATGGAAAAAACACCATAAAAAATGCATTTGAAGTTTCATCTAATGTAATTAGCAAATTAATTTACGATAACTATAAGCAGCATCCCCAAGAATTTGTTGATGGACTAAAGGAGCTGGGATTAAATAGAAAATTAGGTTTAGATATTCTAGGAGAGGGTGCGCCATTAATTAAGGATGCTTCAGATCCCACTTTTACAGGAATTTCACTTCCGTGGATGTCAATAGGATACGAAGTCAAACTTACCCCACTTCAAACACTAGCGTTTTACAATGGCGTAGCAAATGAAGGGGTTTTAATGAAGCCTCAATTTGTAAAGTATATCAAAAAAGGAGTTGAGCTAGAAAAAGAATTTGAGCCAATTGTATTAAACTCTTCTCTGTGTTCTGAAGAGACTTTAGAAGATTTAAAAGAATTACTTGAAGGTGTTGTGGAAAGAGGTACAGCCAAAAATATCAAGGCTCGAGGGTTTAAAATTGCAGGAAAAACAGGGACATCAAAAATCGCTTTAGGGTCAAGTGGTTACGGAAAGAAATATCAGGCTTCTTTTTGTGGTTATTTCCCTGCTAAAAATCCTCTATACAGTTGTATAGTGGTTATTCAAGGCCCTACGAAAAATATTTTCGGTTCAGTCGTTTCAGGTACTGTTTTTAAAGAAATTGCAGATAAGGTATATGCTCATGAATTTAATCAATCTGATCTAGCTTTAAAAATACCCGATCAATACCCTTATTCTAGGCCCGGTTCAAAAGTTGATTTCATCACAGCTGCAAAAGCTATGAACATACCATTTGATGATAAAACCGTGTCTAATTCAAGCTGGATAAATACAAGGACTGGTCGTAATGCTATTAAGATTTCAGACTCAAAAGAGGCTAAAGGGCTAATACCTAATGTAGTTGGTATGGGTCTAGTTGATGCAGCCTATCTGCTTGAGAAAAGTGGATTAGTAGTGCACGTAGAGGGGGTTGGTATTGTTAGGGAACAATCCTTAAGAGCGGGATCGAAAATTAAAAAAGGTCAAACCATAAAACTTTTCCTCGCATGAAGTTACTAAGGGAAATTATATATGGTGTAAGTATATTAGAGATTAAGGGTAATACAAATATTGCCATAGAAAAGCTGACATTTGATTCTAGGTATGTTCAGAATTTATCGCTCTTTGTAGCCGTAGTTGGCTCCAAATCTGATGGTCATGATTTTATTTTAAATGCCGAAAACGCTGGAGTTTCAGCTATAGTGTGCGAGAGTTTTCCCGAAAAACTAAAAGAGGACGTTACATACATTAAAGTGCCAGATTCATCATCTGCACTAGGATTAATTGCATCCAATTTTTATGATAATCCTTCTGAAAAGCTACAACTCATTGGAATAACTGGAACAAATGGAAAGACAACTTGCGCCACCATTTTATATGATTTGTTTCGTTTGTTAGGGTTCAAGACGGGCTTGATTTCTACCGTAAACATAAGGGTTCTTCATAAAACTTATCCTTCCACTCATACTACACCAGATGCAATTAGAATAAACGAAGTATTACATGAAATGGTTTCTTCTGGGTGTACTCACGTCTTTATGGAGGTAAGTTCTCATGCGTTAGATCAAAACAGAACTCATGGATTAAAATTTAAAATGGCTGTTTTCACCAATATTTCACGTGATCATTTAGATTATCATAACTCATTTGATGAATATATATCATGTAAAAAGAAACTATTTGATAACCTATTTGAGGATGCCTATGCCATTTTAAATTATGATGACAAACATGGCGAAATCATGGGAGCTAATTCCCGGGCAAAGGTTATTTCTTTTGGGCTAAAATCAAATACAGATGTTTCATGTAAGGTGTTAGAGAACGACATTTCTGGCTTAACCTTAGAAATTAATGGTCATGAAATGGCATCGAGATTGGTTGGTAAATTTAATGCCTATAATTTACTGGTAGCCTATGCTGTAGGGAAATACCTGGGTCAAGATGAATTAAGCCTTCTTACCATTTTAAGCTCGGTAAAGGCACCTCAGGGGAGATTTGAATATTTCCTGTCAGATCAAAAAATAACAGCTGTTATAGATTACGCACATACTCCAGATGCACTAGAAAATGTACTAAAAAC
>JAYYEV010000064.1:0-24850 GCA_036159515.1 Bacteroidota bacterium
CTAACTCTTTAGTTTTAAAAATAGCTTCCTGGGGTATTTCGTTTTTGAAATACTTTGTAGGTAAAAATCGCAATCTATATTTAACAGCAATGGATCTTATGGCATCAATATCATACACATCCTTTTCATTAAAATTCACTAAATCCGTATTGTACTCTGCTGAGGCACATCGGTTTAGATTTTTTTGAATGGATAACTCTAATTTTTGATCATTTAAAAGTTGTTCATTAACCAGTTCAAGTAGTTGATTTTCTTGTTTGGATTGAACAAACTCAAGTTCTTTTTTGATATTAATGTTACTTAACATATCTGATGCTTTTACAATAAAATTAATTAAAAATGAAGCTTACATGTATTTGTTTAATATAAAGATGCTAAGAGTTAAAAATTTAACATTAATTTACTATTCATGAAAAAACAAATCTCATATTCAAATTTAAGGATTGAGAATTGAATTAACTTTTACCCTTTAGAATATTTTTTTGGTAGGTACTTTGTACTACATCAACAAGGATTAAAATCACCAAAATAAAGTAGAATGTAGTTTTATTCATAGCTGTAATAGCATGGCCAAAAATTTTGAGATGAGCTTGATGTCCTCCATCAGAAATGAGCATAATTCCCACCAAGAAAAGGATAAATAAACCTAGCACTTCATACATTCTGTTTTTTTGTAAAAATTCAGCCACTTTATTAGATGCTATTATCATCAATATTCCACCTGTAATGATAGCAATTGCAATAACCCAATTGTTTTCTGTAAGTGCCATAGCACTTAAAATAGAATCAAAGGAGAAAACTAAGTTCATAAATACAATCATAAAAATGGCCTTGCTCGTACTCACCTTTTGAGTTGAGGTTTCTGTATGTTCAAATGTAATCATGTGCCAAATTTCTTTTATGGAGGTATAAAGAATAAATACTCCACCTAACAAAATGATTAAACTTTCTAGATTCATTTGGGCTGAAACATAAGTATTAGAAAAAATTAGAATAGGCTCCCCGAATGAGGCAATTAAATTAATAAGAATAAATAAAAGGAGTAATCTCAAAATTATAGCAATTCCAATTCCAATTTTTCTGACTTTAGCTTGTTTATCCTTTGGTGCTTTTTTGGATTCCAAAGCGATGTATAGTAAATTGTCAAATCCTAAAACTGCTTGTAGAGCAATGAGCATTATAAGTGTCCCAGCTAAAGATAGTATAGTTTCAAATTCCATTTTTTTGACTTTGAAACGAATATAATTATTAAATACTAACTATTTGATTTCGCCTTCAAGTTGCTCTATTTTCAACCATACTTCGGTGGCATGAGAAGTTAATAAGGACTTGAAATGAATACTTGAGTAGGGGAGTTTATAAATTTTATTCATCAAATGATTATGATACTTCTTTAGTTTGATAACCTCTTCCATAGAATTCATAAATAATGATTATCATACAAATATCAAATGATTACATTATTTAAATATTAACTAATTCTAAAACAAATCTTAAAAGTAGATTAACTTAAAATTTTTAGAGTTATTAAGAATAAAAGCGGGAAAAGGAATTTTGACAATATCAAATGGTAAAAGAAATTTCCCAAGTATAGGGTGTTTATTCTTAATTTTTGATGTATTTAGGTCTACACTAAAAATAAATTGAGATGTTCTTTTTAGGTTATTGCAATTACTTATTAAGCAATTACAAGATGAAATTTCGGGATTGTTGTGTCCTCCTGTAAAACCATCTATACTGTATCCAAATGCAAAATCTATATAATCAAAAAGTTTGATTCTCTTGTTCCATAGTTCATTGTAGTTGAAGGTGAGCCAATATGTTTGGCCATTATAATCTTTTAAAATTTGTTGTAGTCTATTTTCACCAAGTAGAGAAGGTCTACATGATGCATACGTTGATTTGTGGGATGAGAACTTAATTTTAAAAGGTTGATTCTTAAATTTACGTTCCTGAAAGGTGTAGAGTATAGTCCCTAATCCATTTCCTATTACATCATAAATGGAAAACCCCCACTCTGTGGAGTATCCGTCTAATAACTCAACTCCCAGCATGTATCCAAAAGTGTAAACAGAACTTTTTAAAAGCGGTTTTTTGATGTTGTTTTTTTCAAATAAACTGTGGCTTATCTTATTGAGTTGATATGAGGTACAAGCATGACCTATTTTATCCATACCGTTCCATTCTTTGAGATCGTCAAAAAAATGAAAATCTGATCTTGCGTAATTTTTATACCAAACTTCATTGATGCCAACTAATGAAATGACAGCCGCTGATGGAACACCAATATTGATGATTTTTATTATTGTCTTACTTGAATCAGTTTGAGATGTGGCGTATAATAGATTTTTATTTAAAATAAGTGAGATTGCTATTAGAAATAAGACTCTAGTCATATTATTCTTTCATCCAAATCATTCTGGCAAATGCAGTATGTTGTAATCCCCAAGGACTGAGGTTCACTAAAAAATTTGATTGAGCAAAATAGCCTTGATATCCAAATGATAACATAATGTTTTCAGCCATATCCAATGTAAGTACAAGTCCACTCCCTCCTCCTATTCCAAATCCACCGGGGTTATTGTTCCCAGCTGTGTTAGTGAGGTTGGCAGGTATATGATTTACGGTGTGTGCCTGATTAACCCCGTCTAAATATATTTCATTATTTATTAGAGTGACTTGATTAAGTTGAAGTTCAAAAGGAATACCTAGGTGAAAATCATCTTCATTGATAAAATCCAAGACTACTCCTAAGTTAAATAAATTTCGTCTTTCTCTACCTCTTACGGAAATAATAACTGGAGATGTGAAATTAGCATCACCTGGATTATAAATTGCATCAACAACTTGTGATGTGCCGGTTACATTGATATCCGCCAAATTGTAATCTAAATAATATTTGAATTTAGGGTGGTGTTTACCCACATGTATTCCAATTAAAAAACCTGGATTATAGCTCATTTCGGCAGGGACAGCATCGTTATCAATTACCCAGTTTCCCATTCCTCCAAATTGAGTGTCAAGGAAATTAATTCCCGATATGTATCTGTAGTTAGGACTATTTCTATTTAACATGATTTCTAGAGATGAAGCCACGTATGTATGTGCATCATAAAGAATGCTTGTGTTGTTATTGGCAATGTAAGTTCCAATATTGAATCCATATTCCAAATGGTCCTTTTTGACATAAAACTGACTAAAAGCATTCACCGAAAAGGATATCAGGGAAAAAAAAGTTAAAAATCTCATCTAATATTTTACTAATTGGTCTATTTTTTCTTCTAATTCAGATAAAGGTAAGAATTGATTTTCTAATTCTATCGCAAATGGAACGGGTGTATCCATGCTAGCACAGCGTAGAACAGGTGCATCTAAATCTTCAAAGCAGTATTCGTTTATTAAAGCAGATAGTTCGCCGCCAATTCCTCCTGTTAAACAATCCTCATGTAAAATAAGCACTTTATTAGTCTTTTTCACGGTCTTAAATATGCTTTCCTTATCAAGTGGAAGAAGTGTTCTCAAATCTAATATGTCAGCTTTTACATTAAGTTTTTTTGTGGCGGATTTTGCCCAATGAACCCCCATGCCGTACGTTATGATGGATAAATCTTCTCCTTCTTCCACTAGTTTAGCTACACCAATTGGAGTTGTGTAATAGTCACTGCTTACTTCACCGCTTAAGCTTCTGTATAGTGCTTTATGTTCAAATACCATAACAGGGTTTGGATCCTCAATAGCGGCAAGTAGAAGCCCTTTAGCATCAGAGGGATTTGACGGATAAACAATCTTTAGACCTGGAGTGTGAAAAAACCAAGCTTCGTTGCTTTGTGAGTGAAATGGACCGGCTCCAACTCCTGCCCCGGTAGGCATCCTAACCACCACATCTGCATTTTCACCCCAACGATAATGTAGTTTGGCTAAATTGTTTACGATTTGATTAAATCCTACGGTCACAAAATCGGCAAATTGCATCTCCATAATGGCTTTTTTCCCTCTAATAGAAAGTCCAAGAGCTGCACCTACAATGGCTGATTCACACAATGGAGTATTCCTTACTCTGTCCTTTCCATATTTCTCTACCATTCCTTCAGTGGCCTTGAATACTCCTCCGTACTCTGCTATATCTTGGCCCATAATGACTAATTCGGGAAACTTATCAAGAGCTTGATCTATACCATCTTTAATGGCATCTATTAATCTTTTCTCAGTTTTGTTTTTGTGTTCCTTGATTTCAGTTATCTGTGTATGTGAGGCGTAGATATCTTTGATTTCTTTGGACTGATCAGGGGTTATTTTTGGTGCTTTTTCCGCTCTTTTCCATGCCTCACTAATTTCCTTTTTTAATTGAAATTTTATTTCCTCAACTTCACTCTTTTTAAGTAGTTTTTCATTTAATATCTTTTCTTCAAAATGAGCAATGGGATCTTTTTGACTCCATTTCTCTTGTAACCCTTCAGGATAATATTTAGTTCCTGAAGCTTCTTCATGTCCGCGCATTCTAAATGAGATTGCTTCTACAAGAAAAGGTTCAGATTTTACTTTTTGTTTTTCTTTTATTTCGCTGATAACTTGGAATACCTCGTCCACTTTATTCCCATCAATCTGAACAGTTTCCATTCCATATCCAATACCTTTATCTATGAATTGTTTACAATTAAATTGTTCCTTAGACGGTGTAGATAATCCCCATTGATTGTTTTCAACTACAAAAATCACTGGTAATTGCCATACGGATGCTACATTTAAGGCTTCATGAAAGTCGCCTTCGCTTGCTCCACCATCTCCTGAAAATACAAGTACTGATCGATTGGTTTTTTCTAATTTTTCAGCAAGAGCTATTCCACAAGCTATTCCTAGTTGTGGACCTAAATGCGATATCATGCCCACAATTTTATGGGTAATGGAACCAAAATGAAAAGATCTATCCCTACCTTGAGTAAAACCATCTAACTTTCCTTGAAATTGACAAAATAGTTGATATAAATCCACATTTCTAGATGTAAAAACACCTAGATTTCTATGCATTGGTAATATGAACTCATCTTTATCCATAGCACATGTAGTCCCAACAGAAATAGCTTCTTGTCCAAAACCAGAAAACCATTTAGAAATTTTACCTTGTCTAAGAAGAATGAGCATCTTTTCTTCTATTAATCTAGGAAGAATTAGCTTTTTATAGATGTCAATTCGTTTGTTTTTCTCCATTTGATAAAAAGTGTGATAAAAGGGTACGAAAAGTGAGGTATGATTTGTTTTTTAGATTAAAATCAATCAAATGTATTAATATATGTTTGGTGAGAGTTACTTATTACCTAAATAATTTGAAAAAAATGATAAATTAAAGTAAATTCGCCATCTTAATTTTAGAGCTAAATGACCAAGAAATTATTATACCTTTTAACCTTAACTGTTTTCACCCTTTCATACCAAAATCAAGTTAAAGCTTCTCATTTAGCGGGTGGTGACTTTAAAGTAACTATGGTCAATAACGGAACATCTACTAGCTCTTATGATGTTCAGTTGCGGTTATACAGGGATGATGTTAATGGAATTTCTTTACCTACTCAAGTTACTATTGGAATTTATCAAATAGGTACAAATAACTTGGTAACTTGTAAAACATTGTATGAGACTGGTGCATCTTTAGTCCCATTGGGTGATCCATGTTACACACCGGATCCAAATGTGGTTAGAATTGAAGAGAAAATATATCAAACTATTAGTACTGTAACTCTTCCTAATTACACTTTTGGTTATTACTTGCAGTACGAAGTATGTTGTAGGAACCAATTGGCAACTAATTTAGCTACTCCAACAAGTGACGGAATTACCATTTTTGCTATCATACCTGATCCTGGTTTAGGTCAAAATTCTACTCCAGATTTTGGTAATTATCCAAATGATGCTTACTTCTGTGTTAACAATATAAAACAATTTACTTATCCTGTAACTGATCCTGATGGAGATCAATTGGTTTTCTCTCTAGTTGCTCCTTTAGATGAAGCAACAGGTTTTGGTACATGTAGTAATTCATCTCCTGGTTCAGGTGCTTATCCATTTTATCCAGATTGTGTATTTTCTACTGGATTTAGTGCAGCTAACATGATCGGAGGGCCACCTAATTATCCTGCCATGTCAATTGATGCCAATACGGGTGAAATTACGGCTGCACCTACCCAACAGGGTTTTTATGCTTTTGCTGTAAGGGTTGAAGAATACCGAAATGGAGTGAAGATAGGAGAAGTGAGAAGAGAACTACAGTATGCGGCACTACCTTGTCAAGTTAGTATCCCACCCACATTAACACTAAACGATAGTTCTGCAGTTACATCTACCCAAAATTCAAATGTTGATTCGATTAGTGTTGGGGTTTATGTTGACGACAGTATTTGCTTGGATTTAGAAATTGGAGTAAATGACCCTTCTGATTCGTTGTATGCATTTTTAACATCTTCTGAATTTGATTTGTTAAATAATTATGTTGCACCGGTACCTTTTAACGTAATAAGTCCTAACAATTCATGTACTTATGTTTTTAATATGTACGATTCATTTGGAGATGGTTGGAACGGTGCATCTGTTGACATCTCTGTAAATGGAATCATATCACATTCCAGTGTGGGCAGTTCATTTACCACTGGTAGCTCGTCTTCATACAACCTAATAGTATCCAACGGTGATATCATTTCCATACCAAGTGGAAACTGGGCAAGTGGATCATGGGATTCTGAAATAAGCTGGGATATACAGGATTATAATGGAACTGTGATTGCCTCAGGATGTCATCCATCCTCATTTTCTTGTGTTTACAATCCGCCTACAATTACAGTTACATGTCCTTCATCAAGTACTACTCATGCTTATTTTAATTGGAATAATTCGGCTGATAGTATATTTTTTAATATTTCTAACCTTACCCCTTCAGGATATATTGGAAATATTGGAAGTATATACCTGAGATACTGTTGGATGCCACCTTGCAACTTCTTAGGCGATACGTTGCAACTCGATTTGGATGCATATTCTGTTGATTGTTCTGGTTACAACCCTATAGAAGCTGATATATATGTTCATGTTGATCCGGTGCCTCAATCTACTGCTATTGATGTTCCATCTCAGGTGACTATAAGTTTAGATGACACCATGTGTATTGATTTATTTGCACAAGATACTTTAAACCCAGATGATACGTTATTTATAGAACCCTACTCTGCTAATTTTGATTTCCAAGGTACTTATGTAAGACCACAACAAGATTTTTCCGGAAGATATTATTATGAAAACTTTAATGATTCTACAGGAAATACCGTTTACATGTATGGGTACAATTACGATTCAATTACAAACATTGTATATGCAGACTCTTCTACTGTTGCTCTCCGTTATTGTTGGGTTACCGATTGTGATTATGTTTTTCAAGAAGAATTTGATTTACTGTACACGTCATACTCCTCAGTGTGCGGATCAGATACTATACAAGCAAATTCCCATGTTGAAGTTGAAATGCCTATCGGAGTTGTAGAAGAGATTCCAAATACTTTTACACCCAATGAAGATGGGGAGAACGATTTTTATCAATTAGCAGGAGAAAATGATCCTTGTTTTGATGTGATGGAAATCAATATTTATAACAGATGGGGAAAACTGGTCTATACTTCTGACGACCCTAATTTTAGATGGGATGGGACCAATCTTAGAGGTAGAAAATGCGATACAGGTTCCTACTTAGTAATAATTAACGGCACTTTTGGAAGTACATATGATGCCAACGGTGTGCGTCAACCTAATCCTGTAAAGGATGAATTCATGATTTACTTATTTAGGTAGTTTACTTAACTGCTAGTTGGTTTTTAGTTTACTAGCTGATTATAAAGCATTTCATATTTTGGTAAAACTTGTTCGATATCAAATTTTTGAGCCGTTTTAAAAGCGTTAGACTTAAATTCCTTCAATTTATCGTCTTTGGATAAGATGGTATGGCAGTTCTCCGCCATTTTTTCAAAGTTTCCCACTTCGCTCAAAAACCCACTGTACTCGTTTTCAACAACTTCTGGAATTCCACCTGTATTTGTGGCTACTACAGGTACTTTACATGCCATGGCTTCAAGAGCGGCAAGTCCAAAGCTTTCTTTTGAAGAGGGTAGAAGAAACAGATCAGAAATATTTAGCACTTCTTTAGTTGATTTTAAATTTCCAAGAAAGTGAATATGTTCATTGAATTTGGATTTTCTTGCTTGCCTTTCAAGTTGATTTCTTTCAGGACCATCACCAACTAGAATTAACTTTGATTTAATATTTTCTGCTACTACATTAAAAGTCTTTATTACATCATCAATTCTTTTCACTTTTCTAAAGTTTGATACATGACATATTATCTTTTCATCATTTGGAGCATATCTTTTCTTGTAGTATTGATTTTGATTCATTTGATATTCCTCTATGTTGATAAAATTGGGTACGACTTGAATATTTTTTTGGATATTAAAAAGCTGATTAGTCTCTGACTTTAAATTTTCTGAAACAGCTGTGACAATATCGGATTGATTAATGGAGAATGTAATTACAGGTTCAAAAGAAGGGTCCTTACCCACCAGGGTAATATCAGTGCCATGCAACGTTGTGATAAATGGAATTTTAATTCCTTGTGTTAGTAATATTTGTTGAGCCATATATGCTGCAGAGGCATGAGGTATGGCGTAATGAACATGTAATACATCTAAATTTTCGTATTTAACGACATCTACTAATTTACTTGTTAAAACTTGTTCATAAGGAGTATATTCAAATAATGGGTAATCTGATGGAACTACCTCATGATAAAACACATTTTTTCTCAATTCACCTAACTTTACCGGCTGGCTGTAGGTAATAAAATGGATTTCGTGTCCTTTCACAGCTAGTGCTTTTCCTAGCTCTGTTGCAACTATACCACTACCACCAAACGTGGGATATAAAACAATACCGATTTTCATCATATTTATTTTGACCAAATATAACGTCAAAAGTTAGAGTACTGCATATTGATTTAATTATCTTAGCTTAATTCAAAAAAAGATAGATGGCCTTTGCAAAAGAAAATTTAGATTTCAATAAGAACGAAGACAAAATGAAATTAAAAATTTCTAAGATGAACAACATCTTACAAGAAATATACAAAGGTGGGGGAGAAGAAAAAATTAGAAAGCATCACGAAAAAGGAAAGCTAACAGCAAGGGAGAGAATTGATGCCCTTTTAGATAAGAATTCAGAACACATTGAAATTGGTGCATTTGCAGGATATGACATGTATCCCGATCATGGAGGTTGTCCTGCAGGAGGAGTTGTTGTAGTAATAGGGTATGTGAGCAACAGACTGTGTGTTATTGTGGCTAATGATGCTACGGTTAAGGCCGGAGCTTGGTTTCCTATAACTGGAAAAAAAAATCTAAGAGCCCAAGAGATAGCTATGGAAAATAAACTACCTATTATTTATTTGGTTGATAGTGCAGGTGTTTATTTACCTATGCAAGATGAAATTTTTCCAGACAAAGAACATTTTGGAAGAATCTTCAGTAACAATGCTAAGCTAAGTGCTATGGGAGTCCCTCAGATTGCAGCTATAATGGGAAGCTGTGTGGCAGGTGGTGCTTATTTACCTATTATGAGTGATGAATCCCTAATCGTAGAAAAAACAGGTAGTATATTTTTAGCTGGCTCATATTTAGTGAAAGCTGCTATTGGTGAAGTGGTAGATAATGAAACATTAGGTGGAGCAACAACTCATTGTGAAATAAGTGGTGTGACCGATTATAAGTGTAAGGATGATCATGATTGTTTATCTACAATTAAAGATATGATAGCCAGATTGGGAGATGCGAAAAAAACTGGTTTTAACAGAACAAAGTCAAAATCACCTTTACAAAGCATAAATGATTTGCATGGAAAATTCCCAGTTCAAAGAACGGATAATTATGATGTTAAGCATATCATTAAACTTTTGGTAGATGAATCTAAGTTTACAGAATATAAGTCAGATTATGGCAAGACCATAGTGTGTGCATACGCAAGAATTGATGGTTGGTCTGTTGGAATTGTGGCTAATCAACGGCAAGTGGTTAAGACTAAAAAAGGGGAAATGCAATTTGGAGGAGTAATTTACAGTGATAGCGCAGATAAAGCTGCACGTTTTGTAATGATATGTAATCAGAAAAAGATTCCGCTTGTTTTTTTACAAGATGTTAGTGGATTTATGGTTGGAAGTAGATCAGAACACGGAGGAATTATCAAAGATGGTGCAAAATTAGTTAATGCCATGTCTAACTCTGTAGTACCTAAATTCACCGTGGTTATGGGTAATTCATATGGAGCAGGAAATTATGCCATGTGTGGTAAGGCTTATGACCCTAGGTTAATTGTAGGATGGCCTACCGCTGAAATTGCGGTTATGGGAGGTGCTCAGGCGGCAAAGGTGCTTCTGCAAATTGAAATAGCATCATTAAAATCTAAAGGAGAAGAAATTTCTAAAAAAAAGGAGGATGAATTGTTTAATAGAATTAAAAAGAAGTATGACGACCAAACTTCTCCTTATTATGCTGCTGCTAGATTATGGGTAGACGCTATTATAGATCCAGTTCAAACAAGAAAATGGATTTCGATTGGCATTGCTGCTTCTGATCAAAATGAAGATATTAAACCTTATAAAACAGGTGTAATCCAAACTTAAATTACACCCCACTGTATCTCTTGTAATTCATCGTTTTCAAACCAAAAACTAATGTTTTTTTCTTCAAAAAAGAAAGTGGTAGAAGTGTATTCTTCTTCTTTGAAAACATCAGAAACATAATGACCTAAATTTAGTTTTTTAATCATTTTTAAAAAGGTAGACTTAGTAACATGAAAGAGGTAGTTTTCATGCAAGTGGAAATTATTATCATTTACAGTTATACTAGTTAATTTCCAATCAAATTCTTCATCGAATGAAGCTGATAATCCTATGCTATCGTAATGAAGAATTTTTGAATTTAACTCACCAATTTTTTCCTTGATTAATTCTTCATCATCAGGTTCCCCAATTAAACCCTTAAATTCATCAATAGAAATTAAAAATTTAATATTTCCAAGTCCTATAGTAGGTAGAATATTTTGGTGATCCACTTAAAATTACTCGAGTAGTCTTCTCAAAATTTTACCCACATTTGATTTTGGTAATTCTTCTCTAAAGCTTATGCTTTTAGGTACTTTATAGTTCGTTAATTTAGTTCTACTAAATTCAATCACCTCTTCTTCTGTTAGGCTGTCTTCTTTTTTTACAATAAATGCTCTTACAAACTCAGTCCCGTCTTCATTTTTTTCTCCTCTTACACCTACTTCAAGCACTTTTGGGTGTTCCGATATAGCTTTTTCTACTTCATTTGGATACACATTAAATCCAGAAACTAGGACCATTTCTTTTTTCCGGTCAACAATTTTAAAATAACCATCCTCATCCATGGTGCCTATATCACCAGTTAGGAAATATTCTCCATGAAAACAGTTTTTGGAATCTTCTTCTCTGTTCCAATACCCTTTCATTACTTGAGGGCCCTTAATTCCGATTTCTCCGGGTTCGCCCTGAGGAACTTCTTTTAAATTATCATCAAATATTTTCACATCCGTGTTTGGAAGGGGAAGTCCAATTGTTCCCCGCTTATGCTTTCCATTGTAAGGATTAATGGTAGCTGCTGGACTTGTTTCAGAAAGTCCATATGCCTCTAAAAGTGCACATCCAGTTAGTTTTTCCCATTGATCAGCCACCACATCTTGAACAGCCATTCCACCACCTAAAGCCAATTTCAATCCTTTGAAATCAAGTTGCCTAAAGACTTCTTGATTCATAAGGCCAATAAATAATGTGTTAACCCCAGTAATGGCTGTAAATGGATTCTTCTTTAGATCTGCACAAAATGATTTCATATCCCTAGGATTAGTGATTAAAATATTTTTGGCTCCATATCTAAAAAAAGTCATACAATTAGCTGTTAATGCAAAAATGTGATACAGGGGTAAAGCAGTTATGATGGTCTCATTTCCTTCATCAATACTGTTTCCAATCCATTCTTCTACTTGACAAACATTTGCACAAATATTTCCATGTGTTAACTCAGCACCTTTGGATACACCTGTTGTTCCACCAGTGTATTGCAGAAATGCAGAGTCATCTTTTCCAAGATCTACTTGACCCCCTTTTTTTCCAGCGGATTCTTTTAGAATTTGTTTTAAGTTTTTGCTATTAGGTAAATTAAACTTAGGAACCATAGGATTTCCATCGGCATCTTTTTTAATTTTTCGGATTACAAAATTTACTATTCCCCCTTTAAGACCACCTAACATGTCACCTATAGTAGTAACAATGACGGTCTCAATTTTTGTCTTTGGCAAAATGGCTTCTAGTTTGCTTGCAAAATTCTCTAATATAATAATCGCTTTTGCTCCAGAGTCATTGTATTGGTGAAGCATTTCGTCAGCTGTGTAAAGAGGATTTGTATTTACTATGACTAATCCCGCTTTTAGTGCCGCAAATATCACAATAGGATATTGTAGTAAATTGGGCATCTGTAGCGCAATTTTATCTCCCTTTTTTAAGTTTGTTTTATTTTGAAAATACCAAACTAATTCATCTACTCTTGCCGCAACATCGTTAAAACTGATTTCAACATCCATGTTTTTGAAGGCTACTTGTGGTCCGAATTTTTTGATGGATTGCTCATATATTTCTACAATACTATTGTAATTAATTTCTGTTGTTTTATTCACGAAATCAGGGTAGCTTTTATGCCAGGGAAATTCACTCATGATAGTTAGTTTTTTAAAATTAATTTTGCCAATTCTCATTAAAGATATAAAAATGTAGCACTTAAGTATTGGATTCTGCAAATATCTGAATCAGATTAATTCTTTAAATCATGTGCATTATATAAATCAGATTTAATTGTTATTTTAGAGGAAATAATCAAGGGATATTAAAGATTAGCTTTAATGAGGAATAGTAAATTTCTGGTTTTAATTTCATCTGTAAAGCTTTGTTGTTTTATCATCCTAGTTGCATTTTCTTGGTTTAATAAAACGTATGGGCAAGACCCCATTTTCACTCAGTTTTATTCTAATCCTATTTATTTAAATCCTGCATTTAGTGGAACAAATAAGTGTCCTCGTTTTGTGATGAACTATAGAAATCAATGGCCAGCATTTCCAGGTGCATTTATTACGACTGCAGCATCTTTTGATAAATATATTGATAATCTTAATGGAGGTGTAGGCTTATCTGTTTTAAGTGATCAAGTTGGTAACGGAGTTTTAGTGACCAATCAAGTCAATTTATCCTATGCCTATCATCAACACGTTACCAGAACTTTTACCATAAATTATGCTATACAAGGTTCGTATATTCAAAAAGCAGCAAATACCAATAAAATGACATTTGGAGACCAAATTCACTCGAGGAGAGGGTTTGTATTTGGCACACAAGAAATTCTCAATTTCAAACCTATGAATTTCTTTGATTTTTCTGCTGGTATTTTAGGATATACAGATAAATTCTACTTGGGTTTTGTGGCTCATCATTTATTAGAGCCTGATGAGAGCCTTAGAACAAACTCACTAAGTGATACTCGTCTACCAATGCGTTATACCGTTCATTTAGGAACCGAATTTGATTTGACTTCAAATTCCCTTTACACTTCCAAAGGCGAAAGTATTTCTCCTAGTATTTTACTTTCTAAACAAGCAGAATTCACACAAATAAACTTAGGTCTTTATTACAAAAGCGGGAACTATGTAATTGGTTTTTGGTACAGAAATAGAGATTCTTTCATACTAACCTTAGGACTAGAAACAGAGCATCTAAGAATAGGGTACAGCTATGATGTCACCACTTCGCAGTTAACTCCTCAGTCTGGTGGTTCACACGAAGTTTCTTTAGCTTACAGGTTTAACTGTAAGCCTAAAATTAAAAGCTACAGAACCATGTCTTGTCCATCATTCTAATTTGGGATAATTAGACCATCTTTCATTACAATTTTACGATCTGCTAGCTCAGCTAATTTAAGATTGTGAGTAACTATGACAAAAGTTAGTCCTAGCTCTTCTCTTAATTTAAAAAAAAGTTTATGGATTTCGTCTGCTGTTCTAGTATCTAAGTTACCACTGGGTTCGTCAGCAAGAATTACTTTAGGTTCATTCATTAAGGCTCTAGCAATACTCACTCTTTGCTGCTCACCGCCAGACAATTCACTTGGTCTGTGATTTATCCTTTGACTTAATCCAAGTGTATGAAGCAGGAATTTGGCTCTTTCAACAGAATCCTTTTTAGTCCTTTTCGCTATGTAGGCTGGTAAACAAGTGTTTTCTAGTGCAGTAAATTCAGGTAATAAATGATGAAACTGAAAAACAAAACCAATGGACTGGTTTCTAAATTTCGCTAATTCTTTTTCTTTTAATTTACTTACTTCTTTACCCTGAATAGAAACAATACCTGAGGTTGGTCTTTCAAGGGTTCCAATTAATTGTAATAATGTGGTTTTTCCAGCACCACTTTTCCCTGTAATAGAAACGATTTCTTTTTCACTAATGTTAAGGTCAATCCCTTTTAGAACTTCTAACTCTCCGAAATGTTTTGTTAGTTTACTTGTTTGAATCATTATTCCAAATTTAACCACTTTATCGATTATAGTTCCGTAATGTGATTTTTTTATTTGTGGACAATTTTATTTGGCTAATTAGATGATTGGAATTTTCAAATTTTTACTTTTACTGAAAATTAAATTTCATACAAATGAATCTTCACGAATACCAAGGTAAATCAATTTTAAAAAGTTATGGTGTGGCTATACAAGAAGGCATCGTAGTGGATAATCCTTCTGACGCACTTAAAGCAGCTGATGAGCTGCAAAAAGATACAGGAACAGATTGGTTTGTAGTCAAAGCACAAATTCACGCTGGTGGTAGAGGAAAGGGAACCATCACAGAAACAGGCTCCCACGGTGTGGTCATTGCGAAAGGAAAAGGAGAAGTTGAAGATAAAGTGAAAGGAATCCTTGGAGGTCATTTGGTTACTGCACAAACATCTAGTGAAGGTAAAAAAGTAAATAAAGTATTGATTGCAGAAGATGCATATGCTCCCGACTTCGATAAAACAAGTGAGTTTTATATGTCTGTTTTATTGAACAGAGAAACATCAAGAAATATTATCATGTATTCAACAGAAGGGGGGATGAATATTGAAGAAGTAGCTGAACAAACACCACACCTTATTCACAAAGAAGAAATTGATCCAAAAGTTGGCATCACACCATTCCAATGTAGAAAGATTGCTTTCAATCTAGGTTTAAGTGGAAAATCATTTAAAGAAATGGTCAAATTTGTAAAATCCCTTTATGCTGCATACGAGGGTTGTGATGCTTCCTTGTTTGAAATAAATCCTGTTCTCAAGACCTGTGACGATCGTATTTTAGCTGTTGATTCAAAAGTGACTTTAGATAATAATGCATTATACAGACATAAAGATTATGCTGAATTAAGAGATTTTTCAGAAGAAGACCCTATGGACGTTGAAGCAGATAAAGCGGGTTTAAATTATGTGAATTTGGATGGTAATGTGGGTTGCATGGTAAATGGTGCTGGATTGGCTATGGCTACAATGGATATCATAAAACAAAGTGGGGGTGATCCTGCAAATTTTCTGGATGTAGGCGGTACAGCTGATGCTGACAGGGTTGAAAAGGCTTTTAATATCATTTTGAAAGACTCCAATGTCAAAGGAATTTTAGTTAATATTTTTGGTGGAATAGTTAGATGCGACCGAGTTGCAAATGGCATTGTACAGGCTTATAAAAGTATTGGAAATATTCCAGTTCCCATCATTGTTAGATTACAAGGCACCAATGCTATAGAAGCAAAATCCATTATCGATAACTCAGGCTTAAATGTCCACTCTGCTATTACATTAAGAGAAGCTGCAGATAAAGTAAAAGAGGTTATAAGCTAGTATTCGTAAATGGTAACCCCACTTCTTATTTTGGGTTCTATCCAAGTACTTTTTGGCGGCATAGTTTCTCCCAAATCAGCTATTTGAATTATTTCTTCCATAGTGTGTGGGAATAACTTTAGGAACAGTCCATTTTCAAGTTTATCTATTTTTTTGAATGTATTTTGGTTTGTGTCAATACCGCTTATAAACTCTACTCTTTTGTCATTTCTAAGATCTGGAATATTTAATATAGAATTCAAGATAAAATCTGAAACCAATTGACTATTTAGTTTCTGTTTGTAAGTTAAGTTTTTGAGCAGTTCTTTTTTAATAGTAAGTAAATACCATTTTTTATTAAAATACATCCCAATTTCTTTTTTATTAGAGGGAGAGACCTCACTTACTCCTCCTTCAGATAATACAAAATTTTGATTCAATGCTTTGAATAGGCTATCTGGTTTGTGAGGAAATATATTCTTAACCAATCTGTTAAATTCAATGATATGGACATTTTTGGTGTCTACTAAAAAGGATAAAAAATATTTACTAGAAGGATTATGTTGATGTCCTTCAAAATACAGCTTCGAGGACGCAGCTCTGTGATGACCATCTGCGATATATATTTTATTAACTTTTTTAAAAGCGTTAACTAGTTTCTTAACAATGGCGATATCATCTATAATCCATAATTCATGATTTTTATTATCCGTAGTAGTGAATTCATATTCTGGTCTTTCTACTTTTTTTGAGGATATAATATTTTCTATTTCATCATTAGACTCATAAGACAAAAGCACAGGTTCTGCGTGAAAATGACAAACATCAAGGTATTTTTCAAATAGTTTTTCTCTTTTTAGGATGGTATTTTCATGTTTTTTGATTAAATCGTTAGTGTAATCTAAAACTGATGCTCCTGCAATTATTCCTGTAAATACTCCTAAAGATGAAGTTTGTTTATACAAATAGAAAGATGATTTTTTGTCCTGTACAAATAGGTTGTTTACTTTGAATTTTTCGTATTGATCTTTAACTAAGTTAAATCGTTCAATGCTATTAGGCTTAGTTCCATGATTTTTCTTGAACTCTGGATTTATAACATGTAAAAATGAGTAAGGATTTGTCTCTAATTTTGTCTTTAAATGACTTTTTTTATATGTGAAATAGGGCCTTGAAGAGACTAAATGTACTTTACTTCTCTTTGGTCTGACTGCTTTAAATGGAACAATATCGGCCATGTTAATGGCAATTTAACAAAATTATTTTTGGTAAAATTCAATAATTTTGTCGGCTAACTCGGTTCCTATTCTGTCTTGTGCTTCAGTTGTTGCAGCTCCAATGTGAGGAGTTAATGATGTATTCTGTAGAGAAAGTACATCTAATCTTGGACTCGGCTCGCCCACAAAAACATCAAGTGCAACAGCCCCTACCTTTCCATTATTAACAGCTTCTATTAAATCGTCTTCATCAATAACTCCACCTCTTGCTGCGTTCACTATCTTAACACCATTTTTCATCAAATCAAATTCATTTTTAGAAATGATAGGCTTTTTATCTGCAGGCATCGGCACATGCATGGAAATATAGTCTGAGTTTTTCAAAAGTGTTTCTAAATCTGTTGTTTTTATGGAGACGTCCACTTTTTTATCTGCTATGTCAATAGATAAGGTCACTTCTGGTAAGAACGGATCGAAAGCTACTACTTTCATCCCATTTCCAAGAGCGTATTTTGCTGTAAATTGACCAATTCTTCCAAATCCAATCACACCTAGGGTTTTTCCTCTTAACTCGCTTCCCTTGGCATATTTTTTCTTCAGCACTTTGAAAGAAGTACTTCCTTCTTTTGGCATTTGTCTATTTGAGTCATATACAAATCTTGAAATATTAAATAAATGAGCCATAACTAATTCGGCAACAGATTGTGAAGATGCGGCAGGAGTATTGATTACAAGTAATCCCTTATCTCTTGCATAATCTACATCTATGTTGTCCATTCCTACGCCTCCTCTACCAATTATTCTGAGAGACGAACATTGATCAATGATGTCTTTTCTTACTTGGGTAGCACTTCTAACTAAAATTACTTCAATAGAGTTTGAATTTATATATTCAATTAAATTGGCTTGCTCAACTTTATCAGTGATTACATTGAAGCCAGCATTTTTTAGGGCATTTATTCCAGAGTCCGATAAACCGTCATTAGCAAGTATATTCATTTTATCCTTTTTTATTTGTTAATTCTTGCATCACATCAACAAGTGTTTTGACACTTTCTAATGGCATGGCATTATACATGGAAGCTCTAAATCCTCCAACTGATCGATGTCCTTTTAATCCACTAATATTTGCTTCAGATAGCATGGACATAAATTCTTCATTAAGTTCTTCGTTTTTTAAAGTAAAGGTAGCGTTCATAATGCTTCTATCTTCCAATTCCGCAGTTCCACTAAACAATGGATTTTGATCTATCTCGTTATATATGAGTTCAGCTTTTTGATGGTTTAATTTTTCAATAGTATCTAAACCCCCAATACCTTTCAACCACCTTAAAGTTAACATGGACGTATAAACGGCAAACACAGGGGGAGTGTTAAACATGGAATCTTTATCAGCGTGTGTTTTTAAGTCTAACATGGTAGGAATGGCCACACTACTTTTACCAAGAATATCTTTTTTGTAAATGTATACCGTTGTTCCTGCTGGTCCCATATTTTTTTGTGCTCCAGCGTATATTAAATCAAAGTCGCTAACATTAATCTTTCTTGAAAAAATATCTGATGACATGTCACATACAAGAGGTATGTCTCCTGTGTAAAAATCTTTTATTTGCGTTCCAAAAATGGTATTATTTGAAGTGACGTGAAAATAATCTAGATCACTCGTTAAGTCATAGTTTTTGGGGATGTAGTTAAAATTCTGATCTTCAGAAGATGCTACTATTTTACTATGGCCCATAAAATTAGCTTCTTTTGCTGCTTTTTTAGCCCATGCTCCAGTAACAAGATATCCGCCACATTTATTTGTTCTCATCATGTTGTAAGCAGCTTTTAAGAATCCTAAACTTGCTCCGCCTTGTAAAAAAAGAACATCATAATTTTCTGGAACGTTTAACACTTCTTTGACTAAAGAACGAGCTTCATCCATCACTTCTACAAAATCTTTACTTCTGTGCGAAATTTCAATTAAAGAGAGGTTAAGATCATTAAAGTTTTCAATGCTTTTTGAAGCCTGCTCAAATACTTGCTGTGGAAGTATACATGGACCTGCGCTGTAATTATGTACTTTACTCATTTTATTGTGTTAATTTTGACAAATGTGTAAAATTTATTTCAATTGGAAATAAAGTTTAATTTTAATTTATTGACAACCTATTTTATCTATTTCATTTACTCTGTATCATGATCAAGAAAATGTATACTTTCGTGCTTATTGTATTGTGTTTTAGTCAGGCAATGTATAGTCAGACATCTATCCAAAATGACTCCTTGGAATTGATCAAACACCAAATAAAAGGGATAGAAGAAAAATTGAGATTAGGTGCTTTGGAGAAACATAATGTTGCTGATACTTTTTATAATTTATGGAAGAGTAATATGGAATTAAAATTAAACAGGTTAATTTTATTAAAAGAAGAATATGAAAAATAGAAACATTATTGTTTTAGTTTTTTTATTTTTTTCAAATTTCTTACAAGCTCAAGGGACAACGTGTAGTAACGCAGATCCGTTTTGTACCAGTTCTGCTAATTCATTTCCTGCTGGTGTTAATCAGCCAGACGCTACAATAACACAAGCAGGTAACAATTACGATTGTCTGAGTACAGCTCCTAATCCCGCATGGTATTATTTGGAAATTGACCAACCAGGTAACCTAGCAATTAACATTACAAATAATGGAAATGTTTTTGGTTCGCCAGCTGACATCGATTTTGCTATTTGGGGACCTTTTGTAAATTTAAATTCAGCACTAAATAATTGTGGATCATTACAGTTGCCCCTTGATTGTAGTTATTCTGCTTTTGCCTATCCAGAAGTAGTTAATGTCAATAACACCGTTTCTGGACAAGTTTACATAATGTTGGTTACCAATTACGACAATGTAGCTTGTGATATCAGTCTTTCAAATGTAGGTGCAGCAACCACAGATTGTTCAATTTTAAATCCATGTTCTCTTAACAGTATTACAGTTGCCCCATCATCATGCTTGGGGACTACTTCACTATTTAATATTTCAGGAGTCATTAATTTTACAAATCCACCCACCTCTGGTCAATTAGTTGTTCAAAATTGCTCTGGAGATCAAGTTACATTTTCTCCGCCATTCAACTCTCCGATAAATTATCTGATTACTGGAATTAATGGTGATGGGACGACTAATTGTAATGTTAATGCCTATTTTACTGCTGATCCAACTTGTACTATTACATCAAGTAATTTTGATGAGCCTTACTGTGCGACGAGTTGTGATATTACTTCTATTTCCAATTCTGTTTCCAGTTGTGATGCGCTAGGATACTTTAATTTACTAGGAAACATTGAATTTATAAACCAGCCTACTACAGGAAGTTTAGTAGTAAAAAATTGTTCTGGGGACTCCACTATTCTTAGTCCACCTTTTAACAGCCCCATGAACTATAATATAGGCAATATAGTGGGCGATGGAACCACAAATTGTCAGGTGGTAGCTTACTTCACGGATTCTTTACAGTGTTCTATACAAGGCAATGGCTACACCGAACCAACATGCGTTTGTTCAATAAATACGATAAACCATTCTTTTTCAATTTGTGATACGGTAAACCAAACTTTTAATATGGCTGGAATAGTAGATGTTAGTTGGCCACCAACAACAGGCCAATTAATAGTGAAAAATTGTTCAGGTGATTCGGCTATCATTTCTCCTCCTTTTAATAGTCCAATTTCATTTACTATTTCTGGAATAAATGCAGATGGGACACAAAACTGTACGCTAACTGCATATTTTACAGATGACAACAACTGTAGCATAGTCTCTTTTCCATTTCAAGAACCTAATTGTCTTTTACCTTGTCAATTTATAGATGTAACAACTACAATGGATTCATGTACAGCTTCTGGTCTTCACTACAGTGGTATAGTCACCTTCCAGAACCAACCTTCTTCTGGACAACTTATTGTTTCGGATTGTAATGGAAATCAACATGTTTTTAATCCTCCCTTCTTTTCTCCTACATCCTATGAAATACATGATGTTATTCCGAATGGGGTTCCATGCCAAATGACTGCCTATTTTACAGCAGATACAACATGTACCTATGTGACTCCTTTTACGCCAGATAACGTTCCAATTATTGAAGTGGAAATGGATACTGCAGTTTGCATTGGAGAACAAGTAGAGTTGTATGTCGATACAATTTCAGGTGGATTATTAGTAGATCAATTTACAATGGTATTCAATCAAGCTTTTTCCTATACCTCTACGGTGACCACACAACCTGGAATGTATTATTTAGAGGTTAGTGGAACATATACGGCCGTCGGGATGCCTCACATAAGAGATGCAGCATTTAATTATGGAGCATTTAATCCACCTTTGCAAAATATTGAGTGGAAATGGAATGGACAAAATCCAAATACCCAATCTGTAGTACCCACAGTTTACAATCCTAATCATGTATATCAATTTTTCTTTCAGGGTGGATCAGTGCAAAATTTTTCTTTTTCCGAACTTCAAGCTAATTGGTATAACGACAATTTTGGTCAATTGAATTTTAAAATATATTATCTAGGTAATATGTATTGGTCAAATGGGGTAACCACATTCAATAATATTATTAATCCAACATTATCTTCAGATTATATTATTTACCTTGATTATGTTAATGGGTGTTCATCATCAGATACAGTACGAGTTGAAGTGAGTGATCTCCAACACACTGTACAAACTACATCTTTAACCTGTATTGGCCTTTCTGATGGATCTATTGATTTTGATTTTAGTGGAGGACTAGAACCGCTGAATTATAATTGGTCTCATACAGCTCTTAATACGGATTCATTAGTAGGCTTAGATACGGGGTCATATCAACTAATTGTGACAGATAGTATTGGGTGTTCCGACAGCATATTGTCAACCATAATAGGGCCTCAGTTAATTACCATTAATCAAATTGACACCATCAGAGAACTGTGTTTCGGTGATTGCTCAGGTCAAATGACGGTAAGTGCAACAGGAGCACATTTTTACAGTATTGATAGCCTAAACTTTCAAACAGATAGCAGTTTTAGTGGACTCTGTAGCGGAACCTACCACGTGTATTTGAGAGATTCTGCTGGGTGTCAAAATTTTGCTCCATTTTCTATTATCAGTCCTGCTGAAATTTTACTTTCTCCTTCAAGTGATACTACCATATGTATTGGGGGTACAGCTAATGTGACGGTTCAAGGTATCGGAGGTACTGGTGGTTTAACTTACTTTACTAATGATTTGCCGTCATCAAATAGTCAACTTATTACTCCTCTTTTAGATTCTATTCTTTGTATAAGTGCTGCAGATGCAAATGGCTGTAGGTCTGATACTCATTGTGTAAATGTTGCAATTTTCCCACCCTTGCAAATTGCCTCAATCAATGATATAGACATATGTATTGGTGATACTGTAGTTGTTTTAGCTCAAGTAAGTGGAGGTAGTGGAGTATCATACAATTACAATTGGACTCCTTTAAATTCAAATGATTCTATTGTTTTACTCCAGCCAAGTTCAACTCAACAATATACGCTTACCGTCACTGAAAATTGTGAAACTCCAGCTAGTTCCGAAGATTTTGAGATTGTGGTAAATCAATATCCAGTTGTAGAGTTTTCTGCAGATGTTCTTTCTTCATGCTTGCCGCTTGAAACTACATTTACTAGTGTCATATCTCCTTCAAGTGGTAGCTGCCTTTGGGATTTAGGTGATGGAACTTTATCCACAACCTGCAATAATGTTTCCCACGTTTATGTTGATTCTGGATGTTATGATATTAGTTTACAAGTGACATCCACAGAAGGATGTACTACCGTTGTAGATAAATCTCAATACGTTTGCGCTAGGGATATTCCTATACCCATATTTGATTGGGATCCAGATACTTCAACTATGATGAATACTTATATAGAATTCTACAATTCTTCCATAGGTGCTACTAGCTATGAGTGGCAGCTTGATGTAAATGGAAATTTATATACCATTACAGAAGAAGAGTTTCCATACACTTTTCCTAATTTTCAATCTGGTACTTATCCAATATGTTTGACTGCTACTAATGATTTTGGATGCGACTCAACGGTATGCGATGAAGTAAGGATTTTAGATCATTTCTTTATTTACACTCCTACCGGTTTTACACCCGGTGATGAAGATTTAATTAATGATGAATTTATTCCTGTAATTTACGGTGCTCAACCTGAATCTTATAGTCTTCAGGTTTTTGACAGATGGGGTGGGTTAATCTTTGAATCCAATGAAATTGGTTACGGTTGGAACGGAAAACATCAAAAAACAGGGGAACTTTGTGCTCTTGGTGTGTATGTGTGGAGAATAACAGTAAGAGACGAATATTCTCCTACACTGTATGATTACATTGGAAATGTGACCTTAATAAGATAGTTACTTATTTGGGTCATTGAAAGGACGTCTTAATATCTTAAGTGACTTGGCATCAAAATCTTTAATATAAGTCCATCTTGCACCGTCCCATTTAAATGCATCAAAACTCAAATCCGTGACATACCAGTCTGGAAAATCTTTTAAATGTGGAGAAGTAGGGACTAAATGATCAAAAATAATGTAATTTTCTTTTCTTATAATATCATGTTTTAATGACATGTATGATTGCTTATTATATTGAAGTATAACTCTTTTCTTTGTCCTTTCGTTTGGATATACAAACATGGAATTTCCAAATTGTAATTTACTTTTCTTAAACTCTAGAATTTCAATAATTTTTTTATTTGAAAACATATCATTTCCATCCCAACCAAGGAGCGTGTAGTATGTTTTATTTTTTTTAAACACAGGTATTATTTTATAATATAATGCTCCAAACCATGATTTTTCACTTAATATGGCAAACTCAATCTCAGGGATTAATTTTTGATGATCTTTTAATTTAATAAGGGTGCCATCTTTTTTTACTACCCAACACTCATAAAATTGGGTCTGATTTTTTTGTTGGATGTTCCAGTTGTACAAACGAAAAGTTTCATCAGGGGATTTAATTGTGCTCATGAATTTGGAAAGACTGTCAAATTCATAATCAAATGATGCAGGGTGCTTAATTACTTGTTCAAGTGTAGATTTAAAGTTATTGTTGTGTAATTCAATGCGTTGAGTGTTTTTTTCAGTTTGAACATGTTTAAGTAATGAAATTAGAGAGTCCTCAAGCACTTGTATGGTTTGTCCAATACATAATTGAATTAGAAATATAAAGGATATTGAAACAAACCACTTCATTTCTGTAAATTAATCAAAAAATAGGCCAAAATTCAATTAAGATGTAAGCTATCTTTTTTTGCTAATAAATCAACTTCTTCTTCTGGCCAATCTTCATCAGGCACACAGCAATCTACTGGACAAACAGCTGCACATTGTGGTTCTTCATGAAATCCTTTACACTCTGTGCATTTATCTGTGACAATAAAATAAACGTCCATGTCAACCGGTTCGTTAGGATGATCTGAATCAACCGTTATCTTTGAATTTTTACCGGTGTAGGGACCTTTTAACGATGTTCCCTCAGAAAACTTCCATTCTGCACCACCTTCATATATAGCCGTATTTGGACATTCAGGCTCACAGGCACCGCAGTTTATACATTCATCAGTTATTTTTATGGCCATTCTGCAATGGTTT
>JAYYEV010000065.1:0-4721 GCA_036159515.1 Bacteroidota bacterium
CCATACAGGCAATAGATCCAGCTTCATTACCTTCATCATCAGACATAGGACAGATCGCTGTACCATCATCAAGTATTAAAAGAATAGGTTGATAGCACCAGTAACTTGATTCAGCTTCTTGTGGAGTCATGTAGCGTACAGACACAATGGTTCTACCACATAACTGCTTTTCAATTTTTTTCTGCCACCTGTAAGTTTGTTCGGCAGCATCTCTGATTTCTTTTGTTGATTTTGTCATTAGTTTTGTTCCTGTAGTTGTACTAAGTTTTTAATCTTCTGGAGGGCATCATTGTATGACCAGATTTCATACTCATATTCATTGCCATAAAGAGCTTTAAATACTTCATCTATGAAAGCTTCTGATCCCCAGATTACTTCTCCAGAATCTGTTTTAATAAATTCTCCTGCTCCTACTTTCATTGTTTTACCTCCGATAATTTTTTTCCAATATTTTTAAAAATTTCTTGATCTTTTTCAAACATATCTTCAACTTGAAAATAATAATAAAAGTCATTCCATTTATCATCAAGCCATCTAGCTTCTTCTTTAGTTAGTTTCATCTTTAACCTCCTTAACTGTGGCTAAGATCGTACAAATTTTGTCATAGGTTTCTTGTCCTGATGATGAGAATCTGTCATAGTCCCATCCCATATCATCTATAAGCTGAAGCAATCTATGACCTGCTTCATCGCCTTTAAAGACAGCTTGTTTGTCTGTTGATTCTATATACATTTATAGATCCTCCCCTCCGTTTGTTGCTTCCCATAGTCTTACATAATTTTTAAACCAAAAGATTTGAGAAATAAGTAATTGAAAATTACCAGCAAGATAATCTTCGGCTGATAGATATGCATCATTATGTTTTGGCATATCATTTTTAAGACAGAAATCAAAATAGATTTCTTTTAAATAATCGTGCATGATTTTTAATAAATAAAGTGAGCAATTTAAAATTCCGCCAGATTCCAGGCTGGCACAAGGGTATGCCACAAACCTAGAGGTTGAAAGGAATTATTTGTTTGATCAGTTTAAGGACTTGATCAGGTCACATTGTCTATCCCCATTGATCAGCCATTGCCTCAGCAATGCCCTTGAATGTGGTACTTCTAATCTTCCATCTATCTTTTGATGGAGGTAACCAATGAAGTCTTTGTCTTTCCTTATCAGGCAGCCCTGAGACATCGATGTATTTAGTTCCTTTTAGTTTGGGTAATCCCTTCAACCAAAAGCCTGTCTTCTTCTGTTCTGGATGCCCGAATTCAAATGGTTGAACGTATTGCGATGCCTTACCTAATTTTGATCTACTAGATAATGCTCCAACAGGATTCTCAATACAAATCTTTGGACAGTTTTTTGCATCCCAGATAGCTTCAACAAATTTGATAGCAGCAGGCTGTCTACCATCAGCTACTTTCTCAGCCCATCTAGCTGCCCCACTAACTGATAGATGTGTGCATGGAGGATGAGCAATAATTAAATCCCATCCATCATTAATAATCTCAAGGACATCTCCTTGGATATGTTTATCGCTTGGTTGATCTGTAGGTAATAGATCACATGACCATGCGTCATGACCTTTAGCAGCAAATGCCTCTCTAACAATGCCACTATATTCACAGGCAACTAATACTTTCATTGTCATTGTGATTGCTCCTCGAATCTTTGATGTACGATTTCACATAATGCTTGATTAGCATCTTCTAGTGTTGGAAAGAAAGACATATTATTATGTCTAACTAATTTTAGATCTTGATCTGCAAAACAGGATCTTTCTCTTATTACATACTTTGTTGGTATGCAATTTGATGTGACTTTATATATCTGATAATTTTCAGATATATTTTCTAAAATTTCTTCGTTAATTAAATCTTCCATTAAATTTCTCCAATAATTAAATTGTTTGATTGACTTTCTAATTGATCAGCTTTGGCTAGATCATCTATAGCATCAAATGTTTTGTTCCATTCATGTCTATTGAAGCGATCTATACTGGTGTTAGATCTGAGATTGTAATAAGCATCAATGTATCTTCTTTTCATTAGTTGTCCTCCTCAATGATGTAATCCATAGCTTTTTGAGATTGATAAATAATTCCTCATTCCCATTCTGTTTCTTGTTTTAAAACAAAATTTAATTCATAGTCTTTACCATCATCTTTTCTTTCATCTAATAGTCTTTCTCTATCAGCTAAAAGAGTATTTATATATTGTGCGATTTCTTTAGTCATCAGCTTCGCACCCCCAAGCTAATTCAAAGCTTCCAAAATCGTAGAGCGAGCCTTCAACAGATACAGCCTTAGTAAGCTTGGCTGTTTTCTCATCCATATATTCTTTTAAATCATCTATGGATTCTTGGGTATTAGTTTCAGGGTCTTTGTAGTAGGCACAAATCTTATCCCATACCTCCTTATTGAAAGCAGGGGTAGCGTGTCCGTTCCATCTTACTTTAGGGTCGTGCCATCCCTCAAATGAGGGGGGTAGGTCATCAACATTATTACCGCATGGTAAATAAAATTTGCCTCGTTCCATTGTGTGTTTAATCTCCTAATAAAGTGATTGAAAAAAAGGTGGTGTAGCCTTTGATAAATAATGTACCACAGTTCGTGGTAATTGTCTAATAATTAAATTTTTTAAAAATCCAGTACTGGCCTGGAAAATTTGGCAGGGGGGTCTATCAGAATAATTTGTGAATTTCTGATTTGAAAATTTTATTTTGGGGGTTAGGGTTTAGCTTTTCCTATCCTCAAGTTTTGTAAGCTCATACCACCCATCAAAAAGAGGGGTGTCTAATCTTTGTTTAGTCTTGTTATGGGTAATAGCAAAACTTTTAAACTGAGCAAAACTTTCAAGTGTGGAGTAAAAGGTTTTTAAATCCTCCCATCCTGCGGTGACCTTAAGCCTTATCTTGTTTGCTTTTCTATTAGTCATGTTTAATAGTCTCCCGAACTTAAGCATTCGCATCCATAGCCATTGTGAAAAGCTTCAACGATGTCTTTAGTTTCTTGGGTTACCTGACTAGCAAAACCGTAAGCAAGCTTTTCTTTGTAGGCTACAAGGTCAGCAAAAGTGGGGTAATCCTCTTCATATAAAAAAACCTCATGCGTAATTAAATAAGTGTCTCCATCATGCTTGTAAACAATTTCAATAAAGCAAGTAGGTATAGTGCATTTAATTGCAGGGAAACCATAAGAAATTAAATTAGTTTCTAAATTACTAATGTGAGGTTTTAAAGTGTCATCATCATTTTTCAATTCTTTTAAAAATTCTGTGCATAAAGTTTGAGGCACATTTTTTATGTAAGAAGTTGAACTAATGACGTAAAATTTTTCATCAAAAGTCATAATAAATTGACTAATAAAAGTGTACAAAGTGAAAGGAAATAAGCCTTTCATATAACCCTAATAAATAGGGCTATAAGCAAGGATTAAAATCTAAAATTATACCCACTCTTGCATAGCTTTCCTTAAAGCTTTTCTATCTCCAAAAATTTGCTTTAAAGTCTTCTTTTCTAATTTTGGATTATCAAAAAATAATTTTAAATTCATTGATATATTTTCAGCAATTGCATCTAAAATTAAATTTAATTCTTCCTTAGTTGGTCTAGGGAAAGAATTAGTAATTATTCCCATATCATTAAGCTTTTTACCTAGTCTTACATAGCTTAAAGGACTATAAGCAGCATAATCTCTAAAATAATGCCTTAATTCATAAGGATGCCAATAAGATGCATAAGTGTGTGTAAAAGGTTTATTATTCTTAGTTTTAAAATAGGTAACTTCTGTCAATCCATTTTCTAATAGATATCTGACTTGATTCTCATCTTTTGATAAAAGTTTTTTCATAATAAATAAAAAATAAAAGGATAATTGAAAGGTACTTAAAAGCCTTTCAAGGATACAAGTATATACAAGTATCCTAGTAAGGTTTATTAAGGTTTTTAAGCTATTACAGGCACATATTTCGCTGTATTTCCGTGTGCATTTATATAAATATTCTTACCACGTTTGGAACCGGATCCACTACACATAGAACACAGTTCACAACTTGTTTTCTTACCAGCCTCTATAGATGCTGGGCAGTTTATAAAACCTTTAGGTGCTTTTGTATCCTTATGTTTAACTAAGAAACAATTAAAACCTAAATCACTTGCATATAAATAGTCATCGAAGGTATCACATGATGCCTGTAAGACATTCTTAAAATCAATTGCGAAATCGTGTCTATATTGATGAGAGTAACCAGTATGAGATTTACACACACTTAGTAGAGGATTCCAAACTGATAATGGGATCATCGTAGGATCACCGGCAGATCCCATTCTTAAAGATCTATTTTTAATTAGATTTAAATCTGAATTAGAAAAATAATCATAGCGTCCGGCTTTATATGATTTCCAAACTTGTAGAGGTGCTTGAAACCATTTAACGTAACAAGATCCATTATTATAACCGGCGTGTGGACAGTCTCCACACACGCCACGGTTTAAACCGTTTTTGTGTGCTTCATTAGGTTTATGGTCTTGCAATAAGATCCAAGTCTGTAGCATATCGCCAGTTTTCTCATTACTTGTAGAAGTTTTTAAACCAGTAATAATACATACAATTTTTTGACCAGTTAATGGACTCACGCCTTCGAACAAAATACGTCCGTTTTGATTGAATTGTTGTTGCATAATCTTTAATAAATAAGATTGAATAAAGAGTAATTAACTCTATATAAATA
>JAYYEV010000066.1:0-3920 GCA_036159515.1 Bacteroidota bacterium
TAGTTCCCGAAGCTTCTTCATGACCACGCATTCTAAAAGAAATGGCTTCTACAAGAAAAGGTTCTGGTTTTACTTCTTGTTTTTCTTTAATTTTTTGAATAGCCATGTATACCTCTTCTACTTTGTTGCCATCAACCTGCACTGTTTCCATTCCGTATCCAATACCCTTATCAATAAACTGTTTACAATTAAATTGTTCTTTTGATGGTGTCGATAATCCCCATTGATTGTTTTCAACTACAAAAATTACGGGTAATTGCCATACGGATGCTACATTTAGTGCTTCATGAAAGTCACCTTCACTAGCTCCGCCATCACCTGAAAAAACAAGAACTGATCGGTTGGTTTTTTCTAATTTTTCAGCAAGGGCTATTCCGCAAGCTATTCCTAGCTGTGGGCCTAAATGTGATATCATTCCCACAATTTTATGTGGAATTGAGCCAAAATGAAATGATCGATCTCTTCCTTTAGTAAAACCGTCTAACTTTCCTTGAAATTGACAAAATAGCTGGTATAAATCTACATTTCTGGAGGTAAAAACTCCCAAATTTCTATGCATTGGCAGTATGAATTCATCATCACTCATAGCACATGTAGTGCCAACAGAAATGGCTTCTTGTCCAAATCCAGAAAACCATTTAGAAATTTTACCTTGTCTAAGTAGAATAAGCATTTTCTCTTCAATCAATCTAGGTAGAATTAGTTTTTTGTAGATGTCAATTACTTTGTTTTTTTCCATTGGATAAAGTGTGATAGAAAGTTACGAAAAGTGAAGATAGATCTGTTTTTTACATTAAAACCGGTCAAATGTATTAATATATGTTTGGTGAGTATTACTTAATACCTAAATTATTTGAAAAAAATAATAAATTAAAGTAAATTCGCAATCCTAATTTTAGAGCTTAATGACCAAGAAATTAATATACTTTTTATTCTTAATTATTTTTATCTTTTCATACCACAACAATGTAAAAGCTTCTCATTTGGCAGGGGGTGACTTTAAAGTAACTATGGTTAATAATGGTGCCTCTACTAGTTCTTATGATGTTCAGTTGAGATTGTACAGGGATGATGTAAATGGAATTTCTTTACCTACTCAAGTTACCATTGGTATTTATCAAATTGGAACCAATAACTTAGTAACATGTAAAACACTTTACGAAACTGGTGCCTCTTTAGTCCCATTGGGAGATCCATGCTACACACCTGATCCAAATGTAGTTAGAATTGAAGAAAAAATATACCAAACGATAAGTTCAGTTACTCTTCCAAATTATACATTTGGTTATTACCTGCAATATGAAGTATGTTGTAGAAATCAATTGGCAACTAATCTATCTACTCCAACTAGTGATGGTATCACGGTATTTGCTATTATACCTGACCCAGGATTAGGTCAAAATTCTACTCCCGATTTTGGTAATTACCCAAATGATGCTTATTTCTGCGTTAACAATATCAAACAATTTACATATCCTGTAACTGATCCTGATGGAGATTCGTTAGTTTACTCTTTAGTGGCACCTCTAGATGAAGCAACTGGTTTTGGTACATGTAGTAACTCAGCCCCAGGATCAGGTACTTATCCATTTTATCCAGATTGCATTTTTTCAGCTGGATTTAGTGCTTCAAATATGATAGGAGGCCCACCTAATTATCCTACTATGTCAATAGATGCCATTACGGGCGAAATCACTGCTGCACCAACACAGCAAGGTTTTTATGCTTTTGCGGTCAGGGTAGAAGAATATCGAAACGGGACTAAGATAGGTGAAGTGAGAAGAGAGCTACAGTATGCTGCACTACCTTGTCAGGTTAGTATTCCTCCAACACTTACTTTAAACAATAGTTCTGCTGTTTCATCAGCTCAAAATGTACATGTTGACTCCGTAAGTGTAGGTGTTTATGTTGACGATAGTATTTGTTTGGATTTAGAGATTGGTGTAAATGATCCATCAGATTCACTTTATGCATATTTAACATCATCTGATTTTGATTTGTTGAATAATTATGTGGCACCAGTACCATCAAATGTAATTAGTCCAAACAACTCTTGTACGTATGTTTTTAACATGTATGATTCCTTTGGTGATGGTTGGAATGGTGCATCTGTTGACATTTCCGTAAATGGAATCATATCACATTCTAGCGTTGGTAGCTCATTTACTACTGGTAGCTCTGCATCATATAATCTTCCCGTTTCCAATGGTGATATTATTTCTATTCCTAGTGGAAACTGGACAAGTGGATCTTGGGATTCTGAAATAACTTGGGATATACAAGATTACAATGGAACCGTGATTGCCTCAGGATGTCACCCTTCTTCTTTTTCTTGTGTTTATAATCCACCTACGATTACGGTGACATGTCCTTCATCTAGTACCACACATGCTTATTATAATTGGAATAATTCCGCTGATAGTATAAACTTTAACATTTCCAATCTTACCCCATCATTATACATCGGAAATGTTGGTAGTATTTACCTCCGATATTGTTGGATGCCACCATGTAATTTCTTAGGCGATACCTTGCAACTCGATTTAGATGCATATTCTGTTGATTGTTCAGGTTACAATCCTATTGAAGCCGACATTTATGTCCATGTTGATCCAGTACCTCAATCTACTGCCATTGATGTTCCATCGCAAGTGACAATAAGTTTAGACGATACCATGTGTATTGATCTATTTGCACAAGATACGTTAAACCCAAATGATCAATTATTTATTGAACCATACTCTGCAAATTTTGACTTCCAAAACACTTATGTAATTCCTCAACAAGACCTTTCTGGAGGATATTATTACGAAAATTTTAACGACTCAATTGGGAATACCGTTTACATGTACGGTTACAATTATGATACTAGCACAAATATCGTATATGCAGACTCCTCAACTGTTGCTCTGCGTTATTGTTGGGTTACTGATTGCGACTATATTTTTCAAGAAGAATTTGATTTGTTGTATACAGCATACTCTTCTGTATGCGGATCTGATACCATACAAGCAAGTTCTCATGTTGAGGTGGAGATGCCAGTAGGGGTTGTTGAAGAAACTCCTAATACTTTTACTCCTAATGGAGATGGAGAAAACGATTTTTATCAATTAGCTGGGCAAAATGACCCTTGTTTTGATGTAATGAATATTAATATTTATAACAGATGGGGAAAACTTGTATTTACTTCTGATGACCCTAATTTTAGATGGGATGGAACTAATCCCAGGGGTAGAAAATGTGATACGGGTTCTTACTTAGTTATTATTGACGGAACTTTTGGAAGTACATATGACGCTAATGGCGTTCGCCAGCCTAATCCTGTAAAGGATGAAATTATGATTTATTTATTTAGGTAGTTTTTCTACTGATAATTTGTTTATCAGTTTACAAGCTGATCATAAAGCATTTCATATTTGGGTAAAATTTGTTCAATATCATATTTTTGAGCTGTTTTAAAGGCGTTAGATTTAAATACCTGTAGATTATCCTCTTTCGATAAAATAGTTAAGCAGTTTGTAGCCATTTTTTCAATGTTTCCAACTTCGCTCAGAAACCCACTGTATTTATTTTCAACAACTTCTGGTATTCCACCCGTATTTGTGGCTACAATAGGAACTTTACATGCCATGGCCTCAAGAGCGGCAAGACCAAAGCTTTCTTTTGAGGAGGGTAGAAGAAATAAATCTGAAATATTGAGAACTTCTTTGGTTGATTTTAAATTTCCAAGAAAATAAATATGCTTATTGAATTTGGATTTTCTTGCTTGCCTTTCTAACTGATTTCTTTCAGGACCATCACCAACTAGGATTAACTTTGTTTTAATTTTTTCTGCTACTACATTAAAAGTTTTAATCACATCACCTATTCTTTTGACTTTTCTAAAGTTTGATACATGACATATTATTTTCTCACCATTT
>JAYYEV010000067.1:0-6483 GCA_036159515.1 Bacteroidota bacterium
AAGAATACTTTGAAATTATATTTGACAAACAACAATTTGAACTCATTGCGGATGATTTGTCACCTGTGGATAAGTTGAAGTTTGAGGACAAAAAGAAATACGCTGATCGTATTGTAGCTACTCAAGCCAAAACAGGGTTAAAAGATTCCATGCGTGCTGCATATGGAAAAACATCTGGTCACCCTATTGTGGTAGCTTGCATGGACTTTTCTTTTATTGGTGGTTCCATGGGAAATGTAATGGGGGAAAAGATCGCTCGTTCAGTGGAGATGGCTATTGAAAAAAAGTGTCCATTCATGTTGATTTCTAAATCGGGTGGAGCTAGGATGATGGAAGCAGGAATATCATTAATGCAAATGGCTAAAGCATCAGCTAAATTGACTCAATTATCGGCAGCTAAATTACCTTATATTTCTTATTTAACTGATCCTACTACAGGTGGTGTAACAGCATCTTTTGCCATGTTAGGCGATTTAAACATAGCAGAGCCTGGTGCTCTAATTGGTTTTGCCGGCCCAAGGGTAATAAAAGAAACCATTGGTCGAGATCTTCCAGAAGGATTTCAAACCAGTGAATTTCTATTGGAAAAAGGTTTTCTAGATTTTATTGTTGATAGAAGAGAGTTAAGGGGAAAGCTCAACCAAATCATCAATATGTTTAACAAGTAATGAAGCAAATTCTATTTGTTGTTTCATTTTTCTCTATTTGTGCTTTTAATGCACAAGATTCCTCACTTGTTCATCAGCAGTTTTACGGTAAACAAGAAACGGCCATGAAAATACTTGGTGGTTGGTCTGCTATCAATTTAGTATCAAGTCCATTTCTAAAAACAAGTGCAATAGAAAGTTGGCCTCATTTTCATCAAATGAATTTCAATTGGAACCTGGTTAATGCAGGTATTGCCGGTTTAGGTTATGTAGGCATTCAAAAACGGAAGGAAAAATATTGGTCATTATCTTCAATAGAAAAAGAAAGAAATAAATTGAGAAAATCACTAGCTATCAACATGGGCTTAGATGTATGCTATATGCTAGCTGGTGCTATACTGAAAAATAGGGCAGGGAAGATGTCGTCAGAAAATCAGGCTAGAAATATTGGTTTTGGTAATTCATTAATACTACAAGGTGGTTTTTTATTCATTTTTGACGGGGTTTTTGTGTTGAGAATGAAAAATTAATTCTCTACCTTTAATTTCCCAGTTGCCTCAATCCTCAATTTAGCTCCGTTATCGGAGTCAATTTTAATCGTTTTACATTTTCCAGTTTAAAAAGCAATCTTAAAAATCATTAACTTTGTAAAACAAAGTACTTCACTATGAGCAAAATAAATCCAAAAGAAGAGTTAGCTTCTATCCGAAATATGATGGAAAAGTCAAGTAAGTTTTCGAATCTATCTGGCTTATCTATTTTTTTTACAGGTCTTTTAACCATAATTGCTGCAAGTGTCATTTATTTTGATATAGGTTTTTCATATAGTGACGTGGAGATTTCTTACAGTCAATTGATTAATAATGAGGGGTCTAAAGAAAATCTGGATCAAAAGATTAGGCTTTTGTCGCTTATAGCAAGTGTAATATTAATACTCTCACTGTTAATTTTATATGTAACTGCTTCTAAAAAGACAAAAAGGGAGGGTATTAAACTCTTTAACCCCACATTCAAGCGTACTGTTAGATCATTAGTTGTTCCTCTTGTTTCAGGTGGTGTTTTTTCTTTTTTTCTGATACATCACCAAATGTATGGCCTTGTTGCACCTGCTACGTTAATATTCTATGGATTGGGTCTGATTGCCGCCAGCAGAAATAGCTATGATGAATTGGAAGTTCTTGGATATGTTGAATTAATCCTAGGAATTTTAGCTTCTTATTTTATGGGTGCTGGTTTATTGTTTTGGGTTATAGGCTTTGGCTTGGGGCATATGTTTTTTGGTAGTTATTTGCATTTTAAATATGACAAGGCTTCATGAAAGGCTTTGACCAGTTAAATAAAGCTTTTGAATCTAGGGTAAGATTGGGTCTAATGTCTATACTCAGCGTAAACAGCTGGGTTAGTTATAAAGAGATCAAGGATCTATTAGAAGTAACAGACGGCAACTTAGCAAGTCATGTTCAATCACTTGAAAAGATAAAATATCTAGAAATTAAAAAACAATTTATTGGTAAAAAACCGCTTACCACCTACAAAGTAACTAAAATGGGTAAAGAAGCATTTGAAAAACACATTGAAGGATTAGAAAAACTTCTTCTTAAATAAATTTGATATTAGATAATTTTGTTCCTTTGATCAAATTCATTTTCTTAGCATTTAAAATTCAAAACATGAAATTCAATATTTTAAATTTATTAAGCATAACGTTAGTATCTTTTTTAATGTCTTGTGCTGGATCAGAACCAACTGATGTACAAGTAGAAGACCCTGCAGCAGAAGTAGAGGTTGAAGTAGCTGAGGCTCCAATCGATGATATTTTTTATCAAGTCCCTAGCCCAAATGATTTATTCAATGTGTTAAAGGACGCAGATATTACATATAATAAAGAAATTCTAAACGATTTGAGTCGTGTAGAATCCTTAAATTCAAAAAAAGCAAAAGCATTAAATTTTGGAGTTTATGCAGCTGATTTAGCTTATGTTTCAAGCTTAGGTCAAATCGGAGATGCATCACCAATTTTTGAAACAATTCGTTCGCTTTCTAAAGAATTAGAAATTGAGAATGCCATGAATGACGTAATCTATTCAAGAATCCAAGATAATTTAGATGCTTCAAATCCAGATTCCTTGTTTTCACTATCCAATGAAACCTACTATAAAGCTTACGCATATCTTGACAACAATGACAGGGGAGATGTACTTGGGATGATTGTTGTCGGAGGATGGGTTGAAGGCCTTAACATTATCTTGAATTGTCAAGATTACAATGATAGTTCGGAAGTTGTACAACGTATAGCAGATCAGCGTTTAACTTTAGAAAACCTATTGGTATTTGCATCTAGAATTCAAAATGAAGATCTAGACAACATCATAGCAGAATTAGCACCCGTTGAAGAATTATACAATGGTCTTGTTGTAACTGAGGATTCAGATTTTACAACCGATGAGAGTGAAGATGGTGTGGTGGTTTTCGGTGGAGGATCAACCGTTTCCTTTTCTGAAGAAGATTTTAACAATTTGAAATCTATTGTAGCTGAAATTAGAGCATCTATTATAGATGGAACACTATAATTTAATTTTTAAAGAATGAGAAATTTAATCCTATTACTTACAATTTTAATTTCTGCCCCAGTATCGTTTTGGGCTCAGAACCAATCTGAATGTTATAATACAGTTACATTCTGCCCTATCGGAAAAAGACTTGGATTCACACGAAACATGCAGAGTTTTAGTGGAGCTTTTGAGCAAGGTGATACTTCAGAGGTTTCCATAGTTGTTTACAAAAACATGGAATACAGAATCTCTGTATGCTCTCCTTCTCATCCTGAACTAGAAGGTCAATTACAGTTTAAAATAGTTGAGTATGTCACCAAAGGTACTTGGGTTGAAAAGCCAAAATTTAAGGAAGAAATATATTATGACGAAGATGGAATGGAGCAAACTAGAAAGGTAGAAGATGGAGTAGCGAAAAAAAGAGTGTACATTAAAGAACCTGTTGTTAGGTATGATAATACAGAAGATCAAATGAGTCAAGATTTTATTTTTCAATCAAATCAGACTAGAAAGCTTAACGTCAAAGTATATGTACCAGATGATGGAGGTGGTGAGATGTCGTCTGGACTTTCCGGTAGTAATTATGCCTGTATAGGACTGCTTGTTGAACACCAACCTGGAATTATTACAGGATTTAGCAGATAGTTTTTTAAACCCTCAATTGAGGGTTTTTTTTTGTCATGAAAGATTTATTTACTTCTAGTTCCTTCGTTTTAATAATCTCGCATCAAGGCCCAGACGGTGATTCAATTGGTTCCAGTGTAGCATTAGCTAGATACCTTAAAAAACTAAGTGTTAAAAGTCATATTATTTTTCCAGACCCATTTCCTTCTTATTATGGTTGGCTACTTGAAGAGGAGGATTTTACCGTAGCCAATTCAGATTCAGAAAAATTGCCTTCACTATTTAACATGGCAGATTTAATTTGTTGTTTAGATTTTAATCATCTGTACCGATGTGGTGATGTTCTACATAATCATGTCAAACAGTATAATATAGATACCTTGGTCATAGATCATCATACATACCCTGAACATTTCAGTACATATGAATTTATGGATGTTTCTGCTTCTTCAACTTGTGAATTAATCTATCGATTAATTCAAGAAAATAATGATATTGATCTTGTTGAGCAGTCCATTTCGGAAGCAATATATACAGGATTGGTAACAGATACGGGGTCATTTAAATTTTCTTCTACAACTGCATATACTCATCAGGTAGCTTCACAATTGATGATGACCAATTTTGATCATACTAAAATCCAACAAAGAATAAGTGATGAAAATAGTATTTCAAGGCTTCATTTATTAGGGTATGCATTACAAAAAATAGTGGTTAATAAGGAATTATCTATTGCTTATTTATTACTAACTGCAGAAGAGTTAAAAAGATTTAATTTTAAGAAAGGTGATACGGAGGGGTTTGTAAATTATGCACTTTCAATTAAAGGAGTAGAAGTTGCCGTTTTTTTGAGAGAAGATGAATCTATCTTCAAATTTTCGTTCCGTTCTAAAGGAAAAATAAAGGTAAATGATTTTGCGAAAACATACTATAACGGAGGTGGTCACGAAAATGCGGCTGGTGGATCATCGAAATTGATGAACCCAGAGAAAATTAGTATAGAATTAATTGAAAATTTTAAGAAATATTGTCAAGGTTAATAATAATTAGTTTTCAAGTAATTATTTTTCTCTTGTTTGTATCTTGTAGACAAACAGATTCTAATCCGTTTAAAGTTCAAAAACCTGCTAAGCTAGATAAAGAGACTTCAATTTCTTTAAATAAATATTGGATACAAGATGAACATTTCCAAATAAAAACATACTGTGAAAGACAGGGGTGGAAAATGAGTATATCCCCATCGGGTCTTAATTACATGATTATAGACTCTTCTTCCACAACTTCTTCTAGCAGACTGGATTCACCTAATATCGGTGACGAAGTTATACTTTCTTATGATATTAGACTTCTTGACCCTAACCAGACAAGATGTTATCACTCTGATTCAAATGGCTTAGCTAGATTCAAGGTCGATCAATCTCTTGTAGAATCAGGTCTTCATGAAGTGGTAACATACTTAGGAGTTGGTGATAGTGCATTAGTTGTATTGCCTCATTATTTAGCTCACGGTATTGCCGGTGATAATCAAAAAATTCCTCCATTATCACCCGTCTTATATTTTATAAAACTCATAGATGTTAAAACGTAGCCTTATAGGTTTGTTGTTTTTGATTCTTAGTTGTAAGGATAATTATAAAGACAACTTGATCTTTATCAGTGAAAATTTTCCAGTTGAATTTTTTCAAATAGCTGATTGCGAATTTTTAGATACAAACACTTTCTTAAATCTAAATATGGTTGCCAAATCAAAAACTCAAAAAATTATTTTTTCATCTGCATTCCAAGGGTTAGAATCCACTAGTACGTTCTACTATGATTCATTATTAAATTCAAATCTTGCCACTCTGTTTGAAAATTTATGTGTAGGAGACAGTGTTTTTTTTAAGTTAAAAATGGAGAACTTTTACAGTGGTTTTTTTCAAGAAGATACTACATTACATGCAAAATCTGACATAGATTCATTACACATAAATTTGAAAGTAATATCTTCAAATGATGTTATTAGTCAAAATCAATTTGAAAACCAATTAACAAAAAGAGCAAAAGATAGAGAGCAATATGCAATACAAAAAATAAAGAATGAATGGGAAAATAAATTTTTGAATCTATTTTATTTTGAAAATCTTTTTGCAGTAAAAGTAGCTCAATATAGTGACGAACAAGTTGAAAAGCCTGATTCATTAAACCAGTTCATTGCACTTAGTTATACCATTACTGACTTGGACGATAGATTGATTTATGAATCTAGTCCAAATTCATTAGAATATTACGATAAGTCTTTAAACAATCAGCTATTAGAAGGGTTTAGAATTTTAGTAAATGAATTTACTAAAGGGGATTCGATAGTGGCTATAATGCCATCAGAAATGGCTTTTGGAAGGAGAGGTTCATTTACGAATAAAATACCTCCATTTTGTCCGCTAAAAGTAAACTTAAAAATTGTTCAGAAGTGATCGAAATCAAATTCGTCTATTTCAACGAAGTTAAGTTCTACATCTAAATTAGAAGATATAAGTACACCTTCATCCTTCAAATCGGGATCTTCTTTTTCATAATGCCAGTTCAAATTGACTTTATGACCATCTTTAATTAGTGATTCTGCGATTTTTAATACTTCAAATATCATCTTAGATGAAGTGGTGTTGAAATACTCCAGTTTA
>JAYYEV010000068.1:0-4289 GCA_036159515.1 Bacteroidota bacterium
CCGCCAACAAATGTAGACCCCAACAAATTGTTACCATTACTAGAAAATTTGATTACAACAATGTCAGTTCCATTCGGATAGGGTACGTAATATGTTGCACCTAGCCATATAAATCCCCAGCTACTTCCTCCGTTAAAGGTACTGTCATATGCATTTGTACTCGTCGGAAAATTAGGAGACCCAGTAGACCCAAGAACAAATAGTTCATCATTATCATTTACGACCAAACTGTGTGGATTTTCGGGACCATTACCTCCTAGGTAAGTGCTATAAATTAAGGATGTACCGTCAGTAGAAAATTTAGTAATACACATGTCTGTATTACCCCCTCCAAAAAATTGCTGAAAAGGACCTAATGTTGTGGGATAACCAATAGCAAAAGAAATACTTCCTGCATAAAGATGACCAGAATTATCATATGTTGCGGTCTGCCCCCAGTTCATAGCAGATGAGCCTGAATAAGTAGAGAAAATTAATACAGGGTCTATTATTAATGGATACTTTTTATTATATGATTTTAATAGTTTGAATGAAATTATATTTTCATTTAGTATGTATTTACATGGCACTTCAACTTTTTTATCATTGATAAACTGATAAGCCAATGGAGCTTGTTCAATTACATCTCCAAGTGAAGTTTCTAAAATGAGGTGACCTGCTTTTAGATATATGTGATTCAAGCCATTAAATTGAATTTTGATGTCTTTTACACTTTGCTTTGGGTTTACGATGAAGTCATATTTAAGATGCCCAAAGCCTTCATAGTAATGCATATCAATTCCATCATAAACATTTTTGTATTTGATTTCTTTATAAACCGGCACCTTGTTAGCCCATTTTGTACTGTCATTTCCGATAAAATAATTTTCGTGGAAGTGGTGTGCGTTAATTCCTTCAACTTCAGCCGAATTAGACCCTAAAAAAACCGTTTCGTAAGTATGGGATTGAACTAGTGCATCATTTGTTTTAGCATGCCTAATTTTATCTATTTTATGTTTATCAAAAAGTTGATATGTTACTTTGTTTTTTTGAAAATAAAAACGTCCAGCCGCATGATCAAGCTGAAACTCAACATTAGGATGAAATTGACCTTTATTAGCAGTAAATTTAGGTTGAGTTAATCCTTTGTTGAGCACAAAAAGATTTACAAGAAAAAATGTTAAATAAATGAGCTGTTTTTTAATCATCTACTAAGCAAATAAACAATATTGTTAAAAATATCTTCAAATTACAAACGTATATTTCATTTAAAGGTTGTACTCTTGTAAAGTTAAAAATTCCCAATGAGTGATGCTATAAAACATGAATGTGGAATTGCCCTTTTAAGGCTAAAAAAACCCCTGTCTTTTTATTTAGAAAAGTATGGAACCTCCCTTTATGGTCTTAATAAAATGTATCTGCTCATGGAAAAACAACACAATAGAGGGCAAGACGGAGCTGGATTAGCTAACATTAAATTTGATGTATCACCAGGAACACGCTACATAAGTAGATTTAGAAGTGTAAAGTCTCAACCCATTAAAAATATCTTTCAGCACGTAAATCAACGTTTTGAGAATTTATATGCCTCAGATCCCGAAAAACTAAAAGATGTAGAATACTTAAAAGCAAATGAAGCGTTCACTGGTGAACTTTACTTGGGTCACTTGAGATATGGTACTTTTGGAAAAAACAGCAAGGAAAACTGTCATCCATTTTTGAGGCAAAACAACTGGATGACCAGAAATTTAGTTGTTGCTGGTAATTTCAATTTAACTAATGTAGATGAGCTGTTTGATTTATTAGTTAATATAGGACAGCATCCAAAGGAAGTTTCAGATACCATTACTGTAATAGAAAAAATAGGACATTTTCTTGACCAAGAGAACAATAGGCTTTTTAAAGAATACAATGAAAAGGGACATTCTAATAAGGAAATTTCATCTCTTATTGCTAAGAATATGGACATTCCATCAATTTTGAAAAACGCCTCAATGGACTGGGACGGAGGATATACAATGGCTGGCTTAATTGGACACGGAGATGCTTTTGTACTTCGTGATCCTAATGGAATTCGGCCTGCATTCTGGTATGAAGATGATGAGGTGTTGGTTGTTACTTCTGAAAGGCCCGTAATACAAACTGCATTCAATGTAAAGTGGGAAAACGTAAATGAGCTCAAACCAGGCCATGCGTTAATAGTGAAAAAAGATTATGATCTAAAAGAGGTTGAAATTAATACCCCTAGTAATATTCAAAAATGTTCATTTGAAAGAATTTACTTTTCAAGAGGAACTGATAAGGATATTTACAAAGAGAGACTTATGCTGGGAAGTCTTGTTACTCCACAAGTATTAGAGGCTGTTAATTTTGATTTAAAACGAACGGTTTTTTCATTCATACCTAACACGGCCGAGATGTCTTATTATGGAATGATCAAAGCTACTGAAAACTATTTATCAGGTGTTAAAAAGAAAAAAATTCAAGAGCTTGATCAGAGTGATTCTCATTTTCAAGAAAAATTAGATGATATTCTTTCCATAAGAACTAGAGGCGAAAAAATCATGGTAAAGGATGCGAAATTGAGAACGTTCATAACTCAAGATGATTCACGTGATGAAATGGTAGCACATGTGTATGATATTACCTACGGGTCAATAAAAAGAAATGAAGAGTCTTTGGTCGTCATTGATGATTCCATCGTAAGAGGGACTACGCTAAGAAAAAGTGTAATTAGAATCTTAGATAGGTTAGAGCCTAAAAAAATCGTTGTTGTCTCTTCTGCACCTCAAATCAGATATCCAGATTGTTATGGGATTGACATGGCAAAGTTAGGTGATTTCATTGCATTTCAAGCTGCAGTAGAGTTGCTGAAAGATCAAGATAAATTATCCATAATAGATGAAGTATATCAGTTGTGTAAAACAGCAGAAATTGAAGGAAAATTAAAAGAAGAAAACTTTGTGAAGAGAATCTATGAATCATTTAGTTATGAAGAAGTGTCTAGTAAAATTGCTTATTTATTGACTAATGAAAACATAAATGCAGAAGTTGAAATTATTTTTCAAACCGTTTCAAACTTACACAAAGCCTGTCCCAATCACACAGGAGATTGGTATTTTACAGGTAATTATCCTACCCCTGGGGGTAACAAGGTGGTAAATAAATCATTTATAAACTACGTAGAGGGAGTAAACAAAAGGGCGTATTAAATTATTTTTTCTTTTTGTAAAGCGGAACGTTAGAACAGGCCTCTCCAAACATTAATGACTGAACAACATTCATTAATCTAGTTGTTATTTCCAAGTAGCTCTTTTCAGGAATGTAAGTATCACTACAACCTTTAATCAATACCCTTTTATCTTTAAATGGATTAAGTTCAAGTTTTTGAATATTTTCTGAAAATATAATTTTTTCAAGCTCTGATTTATCCCCAAGAAATACGGATTTGGTGTAAGAGAAAAGATACGTAGATACCAACATAAAAGCCCAATTGGGTATGATAGTTTCTACACTACAATATACCCCTACGTAAGTATTTGCATATTGACTCCAATTATGATTTTTTAATTCTTCTCTGAAGACTTTTTCTTTTAATATAAGGCCATTAAATAGCCATGGTTTTATGTCAATTAACTTTCTTTTTTGGTGACCATAAAATGTTTTCATTTCTATTGTCAACAATCCACTTTGCTGTACTCTATTTATGATTTCGTTACTCAACTGTAATATCTAAAACCTTCTTTATTTGGTTCTCTAGAAATAGATTCTAACGTAAAGTTATTATTATTCTCAATGGGTGAAGAAAGTAAAGAATTATGTAATTTTTCATAGGTTTCAAAATCAATAAAAGTTCTATTTTCTAAAGTAGTTATTAGTTCTAAGTTCTTGACTTTTTTCTTCCAATCCGATTGAATAATTCCTTCGAAGGTTTTAGATTTAGAACCACTTCCATAGCTTATGAATCCAAAATTTTTACCGGAAAGTTCTTCCTGGTTTTGAAAACATATGAATAGGTGACTTATCAAAGACATAAATATGGATGCAGTATACATATTTCCAATCTCTCCAGATGCTACTTCACCATCCGCAATTTTTTCAGCAACAAACTTTTTATATAGTGATGATTTAGAAGCTGCTTTTTTCCATGACTTTACATCGTCATGATCATAAGGACCAATTTCATCTTCAATTAGGTTAAACTGCTTATTTTCTTTTATCCATTCTAACCAAATATCAGACATCATTCTTCTGCCTTGAAACGCATAGGGTAAGTGAAAAACTAATTTATCCCAATTTACAAGCAAATT
>JAYYEV010000069.1:0-4518 GCA_036159515.1 Bacteroidota bacterium
TTCCAGAAATATTAATCTTAATATATCTACTGATAGGAAATCTGAATGGGGTAAACTACATCTTGAATCTTCTCTTTTTTATAGCCATTTTTCTAATAAAATTATTCCTAATTATGAACTTAATGACAATCAAATTATTTATTCTAACCTAGATGGTTACTCTATTTCTAAAGGAATTGGTATTCAAGTCGGTTACGACTTTCATAAGGTTCCTTTTAAAATGAACTTTAATGGAACTATTCTAGATGTAGGTATCATCAATATAGATGAAGAGAATAATCATGTAAAAACACAACAATTATTAAGTGAACAGAATAGTTTGAAATGGAATCTTTCTTACCATTTCAGTTCTATTAATGTAAACCTAGATTATACGGCCAGTAGGTATGGTCCTATTAGATTACCTCTGCTTGAAAATGATTTTAGGCCAGCATACTCTTTACCATATGCAATACATCACCTTAAATTAACTAAACACTTTAATAAAGGTAGGAGTATTTTCCTTGGGGTACGAAATTTATTTGATTTCACGCCACCTTCATATTCCATTTTAAGAGCTCATGACCCTTTTGATCAGCAAGTAAATGACCCAATTGACAATCCTAATAACTATACGTTTGATGCTTCATATGTATATGCCTCCTTTCAAGGCATAAACTTTATTTTTGGAGGAAAGATTGTTTTTTAATATCCCCATTCTTTAAAAGCTATTTCCCACTCTGTCCTTAACTTTTCTTGAATTGGAATTGGTATATCGCTAAATGTGTTTTTTTTGTAGTTCTTCAGTTTCATTTTATAATCTTCCAATTTAGGTTTCAAATCATTGAATCCTTTGATGTCTAGTTTATGGTAAATGTTGCTAATGGTATCAATAAGGTTTTCTTCTAGGTTTTTAAATGAAATTTCAATTAGTTGATTTTCAGGTATTTTACTTCTGTTCTTTAAATAACCTTCTATGGTGCTTTTGTAGAAATAAAATATATTTTCTTGTATAACATCATGATTAGCTTCTTGTAGTAGCTGGGTTGAAATGGTTTTTTTATATAAATGGTTCATCGAGTTATAGACATCTAGCGGGTTACGATGAATAAATATGATTTTGGCTTTGGGGTATCTTTTAATTAATAACTCTATTCTGGCTGTGTTGTGGGGGTTTTTAAGCAACAGCTGTTTGGTTGATTGGTGAAACCATGGAATTTGTATCAACATATTGTGGTATCGGTTAATCCATTTTGTTTTTTGTTTTTCTGACATTCCCTTAAATAGGTTGCCCTGGTTAAAGTAGCTGAGGTTTTTATTATAAAAAAAAGATTGCATACCACTAAGGGTAGTTAAGTTGGTTAATGGGTGTTCTTCTTCACAGGGGGAGTAGGCATCAATTTCAATATTGTCCTGTGGTCTTTTTTTGGGTATAAAAGCTTGAAGAAAAGGTCGTAAAATAAATTTCCCAATAAATGCAACTCTGTAAAAAAAAGCCTGATAATTTTCAAGGCAAATGAATTGATCATCTAGGTTCATTATATAATGTAAATGAGTAGTTCCACTTCTCCAGTGGCCAATTATAAAAACAGGATCGTGATCCAATTCCTTTTTTCTGATTTTAAGTGGGAATAAATAGACTTGTTGTAACAATTGGAAAGGGGTGGTAATTAAAGAAATTAAGGATATTTGTAATATCTTATTTAAAAACTTCCACTCAATTTTGTTATCTCTCAATAATTTGAACCAAACAAATATGTTTGAAATAAAGAGCTGATGTTCTTTAATCTCTTTATTAGGCGACTTCAATGTGTTTATTTTCCGATCACTTTAAGCTCAACTCTTCTGTTATTTGCCTTGTTTTCTTCTGTATCGTTCTCAAATAATGGTTGAGTTTCGCCATATCCTTTTGCTACTAATCTGTTTTGGTCCACACCTTTCTCAATGATGTAGTTAACGGCTGATTGTGCTCTACCTTCAGATAAAGTTTGATTAAATTCTTCTGACCCATCACTATCAGTATGTCCAGCTATTTCAATTTTTAAGGTGCTATTTTGGGACATAAAATCAACCAATTGATCTAACAATCTGTAGGACGCATCATCAAGTTCAGTAAGCCCTGTTTTAAAGTGTAAATCATCTATTATGATACTCTTACCAATTTCAACTGGAGTTAAAAGAATTTCTTGCAATATGTCGTTTTTGCTCAAATTATCAATTTTCACTGTTTTGTTAAAATATCCTTCCTTGGTTACTAAAATCTCATAAGATTGTCCTACTTCTAACGGAAAAGTTGGGGGAGGATTGTCGTTCAGCGCAATTAAAGAACTAGAATGATTAACGGGGTCGCTAATATTTATGGCCATAATGGTGGATGGTATTGTTTCTAATGAGATTTCGTCTTTTACATTTAAAATTAGATTGCTCATTTCAATAGTTGGTTTTGTAGCAGAAACAAATACACTTTTACTTAAGGTTCCAATTTTATTATATCTAATTTCCACAATTTTATTGTCATATCCCTCAGCATCAAGCGAGATAGTATATTTTTCACCTAGTTCAAATTGGGTATTCAATTTGGAGTCATTACCTATTAATTGTTTTTCACCTGTTTTTTGATTAATCAGTGTTATGTCTACGACTAAAGGTTCGCTTGATTCCTTATCAAAGATTTCTAGTTCAAAATCAAATAATTTGATGAGTTTTTCTAAATATACTTTTTGATTAATTTCATCTCCTTCTTCACCAGTTACTACAATTTTTTCACTGTGATATTCAGGACGACTTAGTGTCAGTTGTATTTTTTCTTTTTCATTAAAGGTGGCATAGTGTTTTGCCTTGTTTTCAAATAATTTCCCTTTTTCTTTTGTGCTTAAATTTTTAAAATTACCATTTCCTTCTAATGGTTCTTTTGTGTCTTTGTCAAAAAGCTCAATAAGTAATTCGTATTGTTTGTATTTTATTTCTTGTTTTATTTTATAATCCACAAATATCTCAAATGAATTACCATTAGAGGAGGATGTATTATTAATATTTGAAGTGTTTAAATCGTAAGAAACCCCAATATCTATAAAATCTGATATGTATTTAAAACTAGCAATGGCAGCATCACCGAGTCGGTAATATCCTCCTAATCCAAATTGATTTTTTCCAATAGCATAAAGTACATCTGTCCCTCCAATAACTTGGCTCTGGTTCCCTTGAATTTGAAACATACCCCTTGGAAGAAGGGTTAAGTTCTTGATAAAAACTCTACTACCTGCATTTATAGCCAATCTCATTGGAAGTTTATATTCGTTATTAACACTTGAAATTTGAGGTTGGTTCAAGTTGAATAATGTAATTCCTGCATAATGTTTGTAGTGGTGTTCAAGATCATGTTGATACCAAGTAAAAGAGGGTGAAATTTCGACACCACTAAAAACAGGATTACTCATGTTTTCTCCCAGTGGATTATTCGCCTGATAATGGCCATTTTGAAATTGATTTCCTGTTGATAATGCATTCAGATCCGTGCCCGCATTAAAATACCCTATTTTCAACCCTGCAGCAAGGTGTTGGTCGTTGGCAATTTTTAAATTATAAGCACCAGTTATAGAGTAACTATTTCTTGAATAACCATGACTTCCTAATCTTTCATTGATGGCTGAAAAGCCTATTGACCCTATTTTTTCATTTGAATTGGCTTTTCTTAAACCATAGTAGCCCTCAATTTGAGAATTGGTAAATGGATTGACTATGCCTGACCATTGACTGCGGTGTAGTGCTGTAATATTAATGTCATCCTGCATTACAATGGCAGATGGATTACTTAATGCATAAGATCTATAAAAATTTGAGAAGAATGCATCTTGCCCATGAGCAATGGATGTAATTCCTAAAAAAATGAGTATTATTTTTTTCATGTTATCTATTTAGCAGAAGTGTACCTTTCATTAATTCTTCTTTTGGGTTAATTTGCCCATTTAAGTCCGTTGCATTTAAAATCCATATGTAGACTCCGTCTGGTTGTTCTTCACCGTTGAAGTTACCGTCCCAACCCAAGTCTTTAAGTGCTGAAAATGTGTTTGCCTCATATACCACTCTGTTCCAGCGATTGTAAATTTTAAATTCAATATTTTCTTGAAAACCATATCCGTATGCTTTAAACACATCGTTGCTTCCGTCTCCGTTTGGGGTAAAAAGATTAGGGATGAATACATTTAATCCATCGAATATGAGAATGTTGGTGTAGGCACTGTCATAACATGCATTTCCATAGTCTATGACTACCCAAGCAGTGGTGTTTTCGGTGGGCGCATAATTGGATGTGGCAGTAGTGTTACCATTGTCCCACAAATAAGTTGATCCACCAGTTGCTGTGAGGTCAACAGATCCACCTTGATAAATGGTGGTATCCGCAGAAAGTTGAAAAATATTAACAAGTGTATCAAACGAAATAGTATCATAATCAATACATCCGTTAGTGTTGACTACTTCAACCCAATAGGTGCCTATGGTATTAATTACTATTTCTGGTGTTTGAGCTCCAGTGTTCCA
>JAYYEV010000070.1:0-14182 GCA_036159515.1 Bacteroidota bacterium
GGTTGTGATAGCATTTCCACTCTACTACTCACCATTAATTCCAGTTACTCAAACACCTCAACTATTACTGCTTGTAACCAATACTCATGGGAAGGAAATTCCTATTCCTCTTCCGGAATCTATCAAGCTAATTTTACCACATCTCATGGTTGCGATAGTATCCTTTATCTTGACCTGACCATTAATTCCTCCTTTGCAGATACTAATTCACAATCACAGTGTGATCAATACTCTTGGAATGGTCAAACCTATTCTACTTCTGGTATCTATGTAGACTCTAGTCTTAATGCTGTAGGTTGCGATAGCTTAAATTACCTCAACCTCTCTATCTATCCAAGTTATGCAGACACCCTTTTTAAAGCCGTTTGCGATTCCTTTGTCTGGAATAATAATACCTACAACACCTCTGGAACCTATACGGATACGCTAAGTTCTATTCATTCCTGTGACAGTGTAATTACGTATGAACTCAACGTTAACCGTCAAATGGGTAGTCCTGTAACCTTGCAACTATTGTTAGATGACTATTGCCGGGAAACAAGATGGACTATGAAAGACAGTCAAGATTCTATCTGGTATGCTGGTGGACCTTATGACTGCATTCCTAACGGAGGCGGAAATCAAGCTAATGATACTATCATTCAAGACATCTACATCGATGCTAATGAATGTTACACCTTTGAGCTCACCGATGATTATGGCGATGGAATGAGTGCTTCAACCTACGGTGGAACCGATGGTGAATGGGTACTAACAGACTACAATGGCGTTACGCTTATGCAAGGGCAAGGTAACTTTGGAAGTAGTATAACGGCAGATGTGCATATCATTACGGCTATCCCATCTAGCCTAGTAAATCAAAGCGCTCCAAATGTAGTTGTATCCGTATATCCTAATCCGTTTATTGGCGAAACACAAGTAGCTATAAGTAAACAGTTAAATCAATTTAATTACCAAATCCTGGATGCACAAGGAAGAATCGTCATACAGAATCAGGCAAACCAAAATCCGTTTACGCTATATAGCAAAAATCTATCCAATGGAATCTATTGGCTGAAAATTTTAAATGTACCAAACATAACCCCAAAGCTACTTGTTATAGAATAATTGTTAGTTTTGCCCGACAAATTAGATTATGGAATTAAAAGATTTTATTTCAGTTGCTGGTAAGTCAGGACTACATACTATTGTAGGGAAATCAAAAAACAATGTTATTGTAGAATCATTGAAGGACAAAAAAAGGTTTCCTATTTTCAATACCAATAAAATAAGTGCACTTTCTGACATTAGCATCTATACATATGATGAAGAAATTTTATTGTCTGAACTTTTTGATAGAATTCAAAAAAAATACAAAAAGGAAGCTGCTATTTCACATCTAGAATCAGCAGATGAATTAAAAAAAGTATTTGAGGAACTTGTGCCTAATTACGACAAGGAACAGGTTTATAATTCTGATATAAAAAAGGTATTTCAGTGGTATAATATCTTACATGATACTGATAATTTAGTTTCGGAAAAATCTAAAGAAGAAGAAAAAAAAGAATCTAATAAAAAGGCTAACAAACAGAAAGAAGGTTCAAAAAAAGAAGCGAATAAAGAGGAGAAGAAGAAAAAATAAGTTTAACATTTCTTCACCAATTACAACTCATGTTAGTACTACTTTTAATAAAATTTAAAAATGAATAAAAAACACATAGCATTCTTTTTAGCAATTTTAATCAATCTAACATCTATGAATGCTCAAAAATTAAAAACAGAAATAGACTCCGTAAGTTATTGTATTGGAGTTAACATTGGAGAAAATCTCAAAAATCAATTCAGCGATATTGACATTAAGGATTTTATGAACGGAATCAACGACGTCCTCGACAAAAAAAGCGAACCTAAAATATCCAATGCTGATGCCCAAAAAATATTACAAGAATATTTTACTAAACAGCAAGAAATGAAGACCAAACTGGCTAAAGAAGAAGGAGCAAACTTTTTAGCTGAAAATGCCAAAAAAGAAGGAGTTATTTCACTTGAAAGTGGGCTTCAATATGAAATTTTGAAACAAGGAACTGGTCCTAAACCTACTATCAATGATAATGTAACTACACATTACCATGGAACATTGATTGACGGAACCATTTTCGATAGTTCTGTGGATAGAGGTCAACCTGCTACATTTCCTGTTAGCGGAGTAATAAAAGGCTGGACCGAAGCGTTACAATTAATGACAGTTGGATCAAAGTGGAGACTTTATGTACCCTATGATTTAGCTTATGGAGAAAGAGGGGCTGGAGCTAATATTGGTCCATTTACCACTCTTATTTTTGAAGTTGAACTTATAAGTATAAATTAAAATGAAAGTAAAATTATTTACAATTGCAATGACCACTTTAGCAATGTCTTGCAATCAACAAACAAATGACAAAACAGTAAGCCTTACTAACCAAGTGGATTCAACCAGCTTTGCTATTGGAGTAAATGTAGCAGAAAATTTAGGTAAAAACATTTCTCAACAATTTGAAGATGTAAATCTAGATCTATTGAAAGCAGGGTTAAATGCGGGTATTGACACTAATAATAAATCGGAAATTTCTGGAGCTGTAGCAGAACAAATCATTGAAGAATTTTTTAGAAGCAAGCAAGAAAAAACTGCCAAAAAAGCTATAGGAGAGGGCGCTGCATTTTTAGCTGAAAATGCAAAAAGAGAAGGTGTAATTTCTTTAGAAAGCGGTTTACAATATGAAATTTTAAATGAAGGAAAGGGTCAAATTCCTACCATTGACGATAAAATTACCGCACATTATCACGGAACATTAATTGATGGAACTGTATTTGACAGTTCTGTTGATAGAGGAGAACCAGCATCTTTTCCTGTAAATGGAGTCATTGCAGGCTGGACGGAAGCACTCCAGATTATGCCAGTTGGATCAAAATGGAAATTATATGTTCCATCTGAGCTTGCGTATGGTGAGAGGGGAGCTGGTCAAATAATTGGACCCTATTCTACCTTAATATTTGAAGTCGAATTACTTAGCATTGATTAAGTATTTAAAATTATTTAAATATCTTTTTTTAGTATAGTTTGGGTTGGGAATGCAAATTCCAACCCTTCTTTATTAAATCTCCTTAGTATTTCTTTATTTACCAACGTTTGAGTATCCAGCCAGTGTGAGTCAGGCTTAACATAGTATATGAAAAGTATATTAAGTGAAAAATCACCAAAACCATTAAATCCAGCAGCATAATCATCAGTGATGGCTTCTTGATCTTTTACGATATCTTCAAGGATATCAATAGCTTTCTGCATTTGGACTTCATCTGTATCGTATGTTAAACCCAAATTAAGTTTAACTTTTAAAGTGGGTTGAGAAGTAACATTAGTCACACTATTATCAGTAAATCTAGAATTAGGAATAGTAACTATTCTACCCTCCAATGTTCTAAGTCGAGTACTTCTTAAACCCACTTCTTCCACAGTTCCGTCAAAGCCGTCAACCTGAATTCGATCTTTTATTCTAAATGGCTTGTCTAAAAAGATCATAATTCCTGCAAAAATGTTTTTTACTGAATCTTGAGCAGCAAGTGCTAATGCCAAACCTCCTATCCCAAGACCTGCAATCATAGCCGTAATGTCAAATCCGATATTGTCTAAACCTATGATGATTCCTAAAACCCAAATTATTGATCTTACCCCTTTTTGTATCACCGGAATAAGTTGATTATCAAAACTACTTTCAGATTTTTCTGTAATGGGCAAGATTACTTCTGATATTAATGCGTCAACTATTCTTGAAAGAATAGCAGTTACATCTACTACTAAAAGAAAATAAGCTGCATTTTCTAATACTATTTCTACTTCTACTTTAAAAACTAGATAATGAATTGAGATCCAGTATCCTAGAATAAGTATTAAATAAGTAAGTGGTTTTTCAAGTTTATTAATTAAAACGTCATCTAAGTTTGTCTTTGTTTTAGAAGTTAAACGCCTAATCACATTCGAAAAAATCCAGTACAGCATTTTAACCACTACAAAGGACAAAATGAGTATACCAACTGCTATAGCCCAGTTTAAAATTGAATTTCCATAAAATTCTTGATGCAAAACTTCCATAAATAGTATAATATAGATGGCAAATCTATTTAATAATTAATTAGGAAAGAAATTAATAATTTAAAAGTGCCTCTAACGCTGATTTTACTTTATCTGAATTTGGTAAATACGCTTTTTCTAAGTTTTCATTAAGTGGAATAGCTGGGGTATTTATAGAACCTAGAATTCTAATGGGAGCATCAAGGTGTTCAAAACAAGCTTCTTGAATTCTTCCAGCAAGACCCAATGTAAAAGATGCGGATGAAGGCTCTTCCGTTACCAATAACACTTTACCGTGCTTTTTAGTCGTTTCAAATATGAGATCTTCATCCAATGGATAAAGTGTCCTTAAATCTATTATTTCAATTTTTCCATTGAAATATGTAGCCGCTTCTAAAGACCAGTAAACACCTCTACCATACGTGATAATAACTATAGATTCTCCTCTTTTAATTTCTTGTTCATCAGCAGAAAGGACTACTCTTCCTTTCCCAAAGGGAATCACATAGTCATCGGAGGGCTCAATTGTTTTTGCACTTTCTGTACCTGGAATTTTTGACCAATATAACCCTTTATGTTCAAGCATTACAACTGGATTAGGGTCGTGATAAGCTGCTTTCATGAGTCCTTTTAGATCTGCACCAGTGGATGGATAAGCTATTTTTATTCCTTGGATGTTTGTTACAACGGATTCTACACTTGATGAATGATAAGGACCACCCGAACCATAGGCTCCAATAGGAACTCTTAAAATCATACTTACTGGCCATTTACCTTGCGTTAAATAATTTGATCTGCTTACTTCTGTAAACAACTGATTTAAACCAGGCCAAATATAATCTGCAAACTGAACTTCAACAATGGGTTTTAATCCAACAGCAGACATTCCAACTGTACTTCCCACTATAAACGCTTCTTGTATTGGCGTATTGAACACACGGTCATCACCAAATTGTTGGGCTAACGTGGCGGCTTCTCTAAATACACCTCCCAATCGACCACCAACATCCTGTCCATATAGTAAGCACCTATCGTCACTTTCCATCAATTCTCTTATTGCAAATAAGGCTGAATCTACCATTACAGTAGGTTCTTTTCCTTCTGGTGATCGTTCTCCTTTTTCTTCCAACACTTCAGTGGGTGCAAATACATGTTCAGTTAAACTATCATCTGAAGGGCTTTCTTCCTCAACTGCTTCTTCAAAGTCCTGATTTACTTTTTTAGAAGCTATCTTTTCAATTTGAGCCAATTGGGATTGTTCTATTCCATTCTCCATCAACTGTGATTTCAAAATAGGAAAAGGATCTCTTTTTTGATGCTCCTCTAAATCGTCTCTGTACCATTCCATTCTTACACCCGAAGTATGATGATTTATCAAAGTTACTTCTCCTCTAAGAAGTACTGGTCCCTTTCTATTTCTTACCCACTTAATAGCCTCTTGAATGCTGGTGTAGGATTCAACATAATTAGAACCATTAAGCGAAATACTCTTAAGATTATTAAACCCTTTGGCAAATTGAGTCATGTCTTGTGCTCTGATTTCTTTTGCATTAGCGGAAATATCCCATTCATTATCTTGTACAAAAAATATGATGGGTAATTTTCTTAAAGTTGCCATTTGAATGGCTTCTGAAACTTCCCCTTCAGTACATGAGGCATCACCAAGAGAACAAACCACAATTGGTTTTTCATTTTTGTTTTCTTCAATTCCTATTTTTTCTTTATAATCCAGTCCCATGGCTGCGCCAGTAGCCGGTATAGCTTGCATTCCAGTTGCAGAAGATTGATGAGGAATCTTTGGGTAGTCAACGTGTTTAAAACTAGGATGAGCATAATAAGTTCTACCTCCTGAAAAAGGGTCGTTTTTTTTGGCTAAAAGCTGAAGCATTAACTGCTTTGGAGAAAAACCCATGGCCAACAACAAGGCATCATCACGATAATATGGGAATACATAATCATAACTTTTGAGCTGCTGCCCAAGCGCAATTTGAAAAGCTTCGTGTCCTTTGGATGTGGCATGGACATATTTAGATGTTAGGCTTTTGTTTTTTTCAAACAAAGTACTCATTGACCTAGCTGAGCAAATAAATTGATATGCCTCTATTAAGGTTTGTTTTTTCAATGTTTACATCTATATCTCCAAATATACAAATAATACTTATTTTTACGTGACATGTTAAACAAACTATTATATGTTATATAAAATCATATTTTCAAAATTAAATATTGAATATTTTTATTTACTTAACATTTAATTTTTTGATGAATTTTGATGGAAATGTAATTTCATTACTCTACATTATATGAGATAATATTCAAATAAAATATTAGTTTTGTACACCTAAATATTAATACATGGAAAGGTTAAGTACTCACATTAAAAGATTCATTATTCCTTACATCATCGTTCTTGCTGGGTTAATTCTTTTATATACAGCCCTATTCAGTGGTACAGGAAATATCTCTCAATCAAATGACTTTCTATTTGGAGCGCTCTCTGTATTATTGTTGGGTGTGGTCATCATCCTAATCCTTCGAAACGTAATCCAAAAAAGCTACTTTAAGTTCATTATACCTGTTATGATAGTGTATTGCTTGTTTTTAAGTTACAAAACATATAATTCTATAGCCACTACCATAGATCAGATAGAACTAAAAAAAGAAATAGATGCACATGTAAAGCAAGGCTTAAGAGATATAGAAGTAACTCAAATTGAATACAAGAAAAAATACGGTTGGTATGCCAATGAATTTTCTGAACTAAAACGATTTTTGATGGAGGATAGTGTTTATTCTGTGAGTACAATCGGCACAGTTCCTGATTATAAAATTACTCTAGAACATCAAGAAATACTAGGTTATGACCCAATAAGAGACTACATCGAAATTGAATCTTATGACGAAAAAGAAGCACTTTTATGTGGTTTACTCAAAAAAGATACTTCTTGGCAAAACGTAAGAGAAAAACTTTTCCCTACTGCATCTGATTCCAGCAAAACAAGACTTTACGATTTTGTTGTAGATCATTTAGACAGAGTTAATCTAACTTATGACGGAAGTAACAAAGTGTTTGTGATGGACTCCGATATATTGGAAACCAGCGATGAAACTACATTTGAATGTCTCTTATATAAAACAGGTACGAATTTTCATTTTGTAACGGCTAATATTATCGACTTTAACGAGAACGATACCGCTTACTATAATTTGGAAATAAATGGTCTCATTGTTAAAGACTCTATACCGCAATTACCAAATTTACTAATTGGTGATATCCTTGAATCAGCTAACGATACTAAAATTAAATCTCCAGTTGAAGTGTATAATTTGATAAAAGAAACTAGAAAAGACACCATCACATTTAAAGTAATTAGGGATAACCAACCACAAGTTATTCAACTTACTCAAAAAGACATCATTCCAAAGCCAACACGAATAAATTGGTCAGACCTTGAAGATATGTTGAACTACAATCTACTTCCCCCATATTATAACCCAATTGGTTTTGAAAAAATGTACATTGGAAAAGATATGGTTATCAAAGAAGATGAATTTTCTTCACCCTCTCTAGATCTTGTGAAATTTAAAGCACTTTTAGAAAATAGAGGTTTTGATACTACTGCAGTATCATTTGAATTTAACAGAGATGAAATGTTTTCATTCTCGGACCTCGCTAGTAGTGATAAAGCCATTTATTTATATACCAAAATTGGAACACCTGTTTTTCAAGCTCAAGATCCCTCACCATATGATCCCCTACTTGAAAGAGACACATTAATTACAGGCTCCATGTCAGAAGTAAAGACTAGCGGTAATTGGAAATAATTCTGCTTTGAGCAACCTAAACGATATACTCTTTCTATTTGATAACGGTATATACTATGTAAAAAACGAAAATTCATTAGAACCAAATTCCATCAAAAAGGAAAAGAGCTACAATATACACGTAGACTGCAGTAGCTTTACGTTAATACCAGAGCAAATATTTAAAAATATCAATCCATCGGAAATTCACTCTTTCCTTGGAAAAGAAGATAATGAATATTCATTTCAAGAGTATTTTCTTCCTAAGGAAAATGCTTACCTTATATGGGCCATAAATAATAATCAACTTCAAAAGATAGAAAATCAATTTCCTGCATCTAAACTGTCACATTTTTCTTCTTTATTATTAAATGACAATCATTACAAAAATGAAATCAGATTTTTCAAAACGGATAGTTTCATGTATATCTCTGCCATTAAAGATCATAAACTTCAACTCGTTAACCGGTTTGAAGTTGAAGGCTTAGACGATATATTATACTATATTTTATCCATCATAAAGGAATCAGACTTAATTAATCAATCATTTGACATCATTGAAATTGGAACAATTGATAGAGAAATTGAAAATAGATTAAAATCCATCTTTAGCCGTGAAATAACCAAATTTTACCACCATAAACCCCTAAAATTAAATCCGATTTGAGAATTGTAGGAGGTAAATACAAATCTTATATTATCCCGACAAATAAAAAAATCAAAGCTCGTCCAACAACAGACATGGCCAAAGAAGCTTTATTTAATATTCTTGAAAATAAAATCGATTTGAGTCAGACTTATGTGCTTGATTTGTTTTGTGGAACTGGGAATATCTCATACGAATTTGCTTCAAGAGGAGTACAAAAAATTACGGCAGTTGATCAACAAATCAATGCTTTACAATTTATACAAAAACAAAGCTCTTGTTGGGGAATGAACATTCATACTAAAAAAAAGAATGCATTATCTTTTTTGGAGATAACAGATGAAAAATTCGATATCATTTTTGCTGATCCACCCTATGATTTTAAACGAATTGATGAAATTCATAACATAATTTTTAAGCGAAAACTATTACGAGACCATGGTTTATTTGTATTAGAGCATGCTAAAAACAAAAACTTTACGAATTCTTTTAACTTTATTGAACAAAGAACGTATAGTAGCGTAAACTTTTCATTTTTTGGTGCTTAAATGAGTACGAATGTGGGCATATTTCCAGGATCTTTTGACCCTATTACAAAGGGACATGAATACGTTATTAAAAAAGCAGCTAATATGGTTGATGAACTCATTGTAGCCATAGGAGAAAATTCTACTAAAAAATACTTATTTAGTCTTGAAGATAGAAAACAGTGGATTGAAAAAACGTTTGAAAAAGTAAATAATATTTCTGTTAGAACGTACACGGGGTTAACTATAGATTTTGCAAAAAAGGTAGAAGCTAATCTGATTTTTAGAGGACTAAGATCTGGTGTGGACTTTGAATATGAAAAGCCTATTGCTGAAACCAATCAAATCTTGGACCCAAGTGTAGAAACTGTTTTTTTACTAACGAATAAAGAATTTGGCATGATTTCTTCATCAATTGTAAGAGAAATTATAAAAAACAATGGAAATCCTAATTCTTTCCTACCTGACGCCATCAACATTTAAGTATGTTTAAGCAGATTTTATTGCTGATATTTTGTCTTTCGGGGGTAAACAACTCACTATTTGCTATTGAAATTCAAATCAACGCTCCTGATTATGTAGGTAAACATGTGAAATGGCGAAAAAAAACAGATCATATTACAAACCAATATCAGCTATTAGGGGAATCTAAAATTGACACTAACGGCCTCGTTACTCTAGATGAAAAAATAGAAAAAATTGAATTATCTGAAATTGTTATTGGCAGAAGTTTTGGGTTATTATACTTAGATACAGCTACTAAATTCTATAATATTTACTTTCCAAAAGACTCCATCTTAGACACCATGTCACTCAAAAAAAATCAAATACAATTGGTTTTTTTGAATTTACCTGAAAACGATATCAACCAACTGATTCTTGATTTTAATCTTCAATATGATTACTTCCTGTATGGTGACACCTCCAAGCTCATCAGAATGGCACTGCACGAAAAAGAGTTTCAAGATAGCTTAAATGCGTTCAAAGTTTTTATAAGCAATAGATATCAGAACAATCTCATCAAGTTTTTACATATTACTATACGGTATGAAATTGCTTTACTTGAACAAATGGCTCACCAAAGTAAAGGTGAGTTTTATAAAAATTATCTTTTCCATACGTATCTAAAAAAAAGTACTGTAGAATATTCAAATCCTGCCTACATGGAATTTTTCAATCTATTTTATAGAAAGCCATTTAAAATTGGGGGGGATGACATTTTTGAGAAAATTAAATTTTCAATCAATAAGTATCATGATTTAGATCACTTAAAAAATGCCATGTCAAATTCATCTTTCTACAGCCACCAAAAGCTTACAGAATTGATCATTGTGAAAGGCTTATATGATAATTATAATTCCAGAGAATTTTCAAATGATTTAATTTTAGAACTGCTAGAAGAAATTTCAGAAAATGGAAATTGGGTAGAAAACAGATCTGTAGCTAAAGAATGCTTACGTGAGTTATCCTATTTAAAAAGTGGGACTACTGCACCAAATTTTAGTTGGATTGGCGCTGAAAGTATAAAGCAAGAGCTAATTGATTTCAAAGGTAAACATGTTTACATCCAATTTTTCTCCTCATTAAATTATATGAGCCTAAAAGAAATGGAAATAATGGAACAACTGGCAGAAAAATACAGTGCCATTCAATTCATTTCTATAAATATGGACGAAACTGAAAACTCCTTCTCTAATTTTTTAGGAACAACCCAATATAAGTGGGAAATTGGAAGACCACAAAACCCTCAAGATGTCATAGAACTATTTCAATTAGATCACTTACCAACCTATATTTTTATTGATCCTAACGGAGTTGTTGTTCAATATCCAGCGTACACACCAAGTCCTATGTATAATAATCAGAGTATCGATGTTACATTCTTTAATTTACAAAAAAAGTTAGATCAACGTCAACGTCTACATATTGGTGTCAAAGGATAACTGCCGCTTTGTTAAAAACAGATAAAATAGAAGGATAAGATTCTTTGGCTAACTTTATTGAATCATCTTTAGACTTCCAACTTACTAATGTAATTCCTTCCTCTAACTGAGGGGTGGTATTAGTGTCCCCATTAAAATGCATGGAAAACCAATAGGTTTCTTTTAAAATTTTAACATTGTTAAGCTGGTACGTGTGGTGAGTTATTGTGATTTTTTTATTGATTTCAAGTGCTCCTATTAATCCACATTCTTCCTTCACTTCTCGCAAAGCAGCATCTGTAGTAGATTCATTATCTTCAACCTTACCTTTTGGTAAATCCCACATGTTGTTTCTGAAAATCCAAAGAAAATTACTATTGTTTTGAACTAGACCACCTGCAGCTTTTATCAACTTATGATCAGCGTAATACTTCTTTAATCCATCAAGGGGATCTTTACTAAACACATATTCTGTAACTTCATTTTTAAATGTATTTCCTTCTGATGCGTTCTTATATTTTTTCTCGCTATTAATGAAAATAACTTCTTTATTAGGTTCAAAAACTTTATACATTTGCAGCATGATTCAATCCAGTTTTAACTCTGCTAAAATAGCAGAATTCCTTTTACAGATCAAAGCGATCAAATTACAGCCTAAAGAACCATTTACTTGGGCTTCAGGTTGGAAATCACCTATTTATTGTGATAATAGGAAAATATTAAGTCACCCTGAAATAAGATCTGCAGTAAGAGATGAATTTGTTAAAGCTATTAAAGCAAATTCAGTTCTTCCAACTGCTATTGCAGGAGTCGCAACTGGTGGAATAGCAATTGGTGCGTTAGTGGCTGAATCATTAAAACTGCCATTTTGCTATGTCAGATCATCTGCAAAAGCACATGGTTTGAATAATCAAATAGAAGGAGGATTAAATACAAATGAGAAGGTCCTTGTAATTGAAGATTTGATATCGTCTGGAAAAAGCAGTTTGGCCGCAGTGAATGCCTTAACTGAAAATAACTACAACGTGATTGGGCTAGGAGCTATTTTCAGCTATGGCTTTGAAAAAGCTGCGGAAAACTTTAGAATGGCAAACTGTCCTTATTTCACATTAACTAATTATGCCTCACTTATAAATATAGCTGCGAATAAAAGCTACATTGACAGTGATGAAATTGACACTTTAAATAATTGGAGAAAATCTCCTGAAACTTGGTCATAGTATGTTGAAAATTCAAAGTGAAGAGGTAACCTCAAAGGCAAATATCGTTCAGGTGCATACCTTTTTAACTGACCTGAATAATTTTAAATATTTATTTCCAAAAGACAAAATAAGTGATTGGGTATCTAACAAAGATAAGTGCAGTTTAAAAATACAAAATATGTATACCCTTGAGCTGGAAAAAGTTGAAGTAAAAGCAGATTACATTAAGCTATCTAGTGGAGAAAATGCTTCCATTAAATTTGACATGCAAATAAATTTAACTTCAGTAAACGCTGAAAATACGACTGCACAAATTTTATGTAATATTGATATCAATCCCATTTTAAAAGCGATGGTATCTAAACCTCTGAATGAACTTTTTAATTACATGGCTAATAAAATTGAAAAAGCTACAAAACTTGACGAGCTTGATTAAGACTGTATATACCAATCTCCCCATTAAGTTTTTCCAGTTTTATTAAACCATTGTCATCTACTTCTCTTATAATCACATCTTCTAGATTGTTTTCAATTAAGAACTGACATTTTTTATTTAGAAAAAACAAAGAAGATTGATATTCCTCATTTATTTTTTTAAAATGACCATCCAATATCAAACTATAAAACCTATTAAAAGATTCACAAAATTGGGAAAGCAAATCTTCTACATTATAATGTTGATTTGTTATTAGCTTCAAACTAGTTGCATTTAGGTTATTACTAAACCTAATTTGGTTTACATTTATCCCAATTCCAATAATGGAAGCGTATATATCACTTCCTTTCCATTGATTTTCAATTAGAATTCCTGCAATTTTTTTCGTGTCAACATAAATATCATTTGGCCACTTTAAGCTTACGTATTCGTTCGTTAATTGCCTGATAAAATTTTTAATGGATATTGCCACACATTTACTTAATAAAAAAGCAGGGATATTTTTCAATTGCGTACCATCAATTAAAATACTAAAAGTTAAATTTTCACCATTTTCACCGATCCATTGTGATCCTCGTTGCCCTCTTCCTTCGTATTGATATTGTGCCATTATTACAGTACCAAAAGGAATTTTTGTCTGATTTAGCAACTTGGCAGCATAATTGTTCGTAGAATCAACGCTATCAAGACGTACTATATGGTTTCCAATATATTGGGGATTCATTAGCATAAATTAACGATTATAGCACAAACAAATCAAATGTTTTAATCTTAAATTAACTACTTTTGCACGACATTAATAATTCTACTAAAATCAAATCAATTACAAGCGTGGAACTTAAAAACACCATAGTGGAAGGATTCCTTGAAGGAAAAGCAAATGATGTGATTTGTCTTGATTTAAGAAATATTGATGGTGCGGTTTCTGATTATTTTATTGTAGCACATGGAGATTCTGCAACCCACGTGGAAGGAATTAATAGAGCTATTTATAAAAAATGCATCAGCTCTTTCAATGAAAAACCATGGAGAGAGGAAGGCAAGGGAAACTCAGAATGGATTCTTATGGATTATGTGAATGTAGTTGCTCATATTTTCTACAAAGAAAAAAGAGGCTATTACAATATTGAAGATTTATGGGGAGATGCTCCAAGAGAAGAATTTAATACAAACTAATTATGCTGAATAAGAAAAATAACAAACAAGGCAACAATAACTCGAACAAGAAATTACCTAAGTTTAATTTCTATTGGATATATGGAATTGTTGCCGTTGTGCTCATTGGAATTAATCTGATGAATTTTAATGGTTTTTATACCAAAAAAATTGAAGAAAATCAACTTTGGGAGTGGATCGACAAGCAGAAAGTACAACAAGTTGAAATCGTAAATAACTCAGAAGTAAAGGTCTACATAAATAAAAAATACATCAATGACCCTGAATTTACAAACAACGGTAAAAACAGGAACAACTACCAGTATTCGTTTGAAATTCCCAAAGATCATTCATCCGAACTGTACCAGAAACTATTAGATAGAGCTCGAAAAAACAAAGAAGAAGG
>JAYYEV010000071.1:0-16975 GCA_036159515.1 Bacteroidota bacterium
CCCAATCCTTTTCAAACTTATCTGGTTCTCCAGGATGATCTGTTGGATGAGCTTTGATATCCATATCAGAGAATTTGACTTCTCCTTTTGGAATTTTAATTTGAATGTACCCACCTGCTTTGTAATCCATATCCTCAGGAATTTCCACAATAAATTCTTTAATGTAAGTAGCCACATTATAGTTAGAAACCACAGTAGCTTCCCACTCTTTAATCCCCATAATTTCTTCTTCCACTTCAATTTCCATATCTTCCTTCACTTTTACTTGGCATCCAAGTCTAAAATTATCAGCAATTTGTTTCCTAGAAAAGTGCGGTTCTTCAGTAGGTAAAATGGAACCTCCCCCAGAGTGAACCTGACACGTACATTGAACACAAGTACCACCACCTCCACATGCGGATGGCAAAAAGATTCCCTCGTTTCCTAGTGTAGTTAGTAATGTTGAACCCCCATCAACTTCAATCGTTTTTTCACCATTTATGGTAATCTTCACTTTTCCAGAAGACACCAAAAAGGACTTTGCTGCTAGCAAAATAAATGTCAGAGCAAGTACAATAGTTAAGCAAACTAATATTGGAATAATGATTGTAGATATTGTCATTTCAATTTTTTTTTGTTGTTATATTTCAAATCCCATAAAACCTAAAAAGGCTAAGCCCATAAGTCCAGTTATTAAAAATGCCATACCAACCCCTCTTAGAGGACCCGGAATGTGAGCATATCGAATTCTTTCTCTTATAGCTGCTATCAAAACAACTGCAATAAACCAGCCAACTCCTGATCCTAAACCATACACCGTGGCTTGTCCAATATTAGCAAACTGCTTTTCTTGCATAAATAATGCTCCTCCTAATATGGCACAGTTTACTGCAATTAGAGGTAAAAAAATACCTAAGGCTCCGTATAAAGCTGGTGAAATCTTCTCTACTATCATTTCAACTAATTGCACAGTTGAAGCAATTACAGCAATGAACATGATAAAAGTTAAATAATTAAGATTAACAGAAGCATATTCTTCTCCCATCCAAGTAAGAGCACCTTCTTTAAGTACAAAGTTTTCTATTAGATAATTAATAGGAATTGTGACAGTTAAAACAAAAATTACTGCAAAGCCTAACCCAACAGCTGTCTTCACTGTTTTAGAAACAGCTAAATAAGAGCACATTCCAAAAAAGAATGCAAATATCATATTGTCAACAAATGCGCTTCTTATAAAAATATTAACTAAATCCATAATTTAATTTATTAGTGTGTTTCAATTAAGGTTGGGTTTCTCATTTTTTGTACCCATATATAAACAGCTACAAGAATTAATGAGGAAGGTGGCAATAACATGAGTCCATTGTCCATGTATCCCATAGCATATAGTCCAGTTCCCTCAGTTGCATTACCAAATATTTCCATTCCAAAAAGTTTACCAGAACCAAATAATTCTTTAAAAAAGGAAACGACAACTAACACCATGGCATATCCAATTGAATTACCAAGGGCATCTAAGGTAGATGGCCACACTTTATTGCCTAATGCAAAAGCTTCCAATCTTCCCATAATGATGCAATTCGTGATGATAAGACCCACAAATACAGAAAGTTCTTTTGAAACATCGTATAAATAGGCCTTTAAGACTTGATCAACAATGATTACGAGAGAAGCTACCACCACCAATTGAACTATAATTCTAATTCTATTAGGAATGAGATTCCTCATTAAGGATACGGAAATATTGGCCATTAAAAGAACAAATAAAACGGAGATAGACATAACTACCGCTGCTTTCATTTGAACCGTAACAGCAAGAGCCGAGCAGATTCCCAAAACTTGTATAGTTACTGGATTGTTTTCATCCAACGGGTCTGTGATTAATTTTTTATTCTTTTTTGAAAATAAAGGCTCTCTTTCCTTTACTTCCTTTTTTTCTTCCAAAATTACTGTTTCTTCTGCCATAAAAATTTGGATTAAGATCTATTTGAATTTTTTATATATCTCTGGTAAACTGACAATGTACGTTCCATCATCTCCTCTACTCCAACACTAGTAAATGTACCACCACTTATACCATCAACTTGGTAATCGTTTAAGGGACTTCCTGGTTTATTTACCTCAATAGCTTTATAACCATTTTCATCTGATAATGATTTGCCAATAAATTGGTCTTCGAAAAAATCTTGAGATATTTCAGCACCTAATCCAGGAGTTTCAGACTTATGATCAAAAACAGCGCCAGCAATTTTCTCTCCGTTTTCATCCAAGGCGATATAACCCCATACAGCTGCCCAAAGTCCTTTGCCCATGACGGGTGCAACGTAATATTTTTGACCATCAACTTGACAAATAAAAAGAGGGTAATTTCTATCTTCTTTATTTGAAATCGTTTTGTATTCTTTCAATAAATCAATACTGAAGGCATCGTTTGGGTTCTTATCATTCAGTGGTTGATCTGACCCCATGAAGGTATTCGCTAATTCTTCGCCATTGTAATCAAGAATTACTCGTTCTTTCACAAAATTTGCAAACTGTGTTCCTGCTTGATCTCTAGAAATCAACTTATTTCCAGGTAGGCAATTTAAAATATATTGCTTCTTTTCGTTTTTTAGATTTTCATCTTGAAGCGGCTTTAACCCATTAGCAATAAATGCTAAGAGCCCACCTACAATAATAACTAATACTATAGCAAAAGTTATCGTATACGCATTACTATCTTTATTGACTGCCATATTAAGCTGTTTTTAATCTTTTTAATCTTCTGTTTATGTTGGATTGGATTACCATGTGATCAATTAATGGAGCAAAAACATTAGCAATTAATATCGCTAGCATGATGCCCTCTGGATATGCTGGATTAACCATTCTAATTAAAATTCCAAGAAAACCTCCTAAAAATCCATATATAAATTTCCCCGTATTCGTATGGGAAGCTGTTACAGGATCAGTAGCCATGAAAACCATTCCAAACATGAATCCTCCAAGCATAAGTTGATGAATAGCTGGTAATTCAAAATATACGCTTCCACCAACCGCATTTAATATACTTGCCATTACAAAACCTCCTAGAAAGAAAGAGGTAATAATTCTCCAGCTAGCTATTCCTGTCCAAAGCAAAATTCCAGCACCAATTAAACACATTAACGCAGAAGTTTCGCCCACAGAACCAGGAATAAATCCTAAAAATGAGTTCATTAAACTATATGTACCTTCAAAACTTTGCGATACAGAAGCCGAGATGGGATCAGCAGTAGAAACGCTTAGCGTTGAAGCCAAATCACCAAGAGCAGTGGCTCCACTAGATGCATCTACCAATCCTTCTCCCTTCATTTCAGAAAATCCTGTTACCCAAACCTCATTTCCTGACATTTTCGTTGGATGAGCGAAGAAAAGAAAAGCACGTGCTGTAAGCGCTACATTGAGTATATTCATGCCAGTTCCTCCAAAAACCTCTTTGCCAATTACAACGGCAAATATAGTGGCAATAGCAACCATCCATAGTGGGACGTCTGCAGGCATACACAGGGGAATTAACATACCCGAAACCAAAAATCCTTCCTGTACAGAATGTCCATTTCGAATTGCAAAAATAAATTCCACAAATAAACCTGAAGAATATGAAACAATTACTAGTGGTAAAACAACCCAAGCTCCTTTCAAAATCATCTCTAAGAAAGTAGCGTCTTCGCCAAGTACTCTGTAATGTTGGTAGCCAGTATTGTAGATTCCAAATAATAAACAAGGAACTAATGCCAATATTACGAGCATCATTGTTCGTTTTAAGTCTATGGCATCTCTAACGTGTGAACCTTTTGAAGTTACGTGATTAGGCGTAAACATCAAGGTGTCAAAAGCATCAACAAGAGGAAACAACTTTTTTGTTTTCTCATTAGCATTTAGCTTTTCATGTGCATTATCAAATATATTTCTTAAAAATTTCACTTTAATTTTTTTTAATTACATGCATTCTTTATAAATCAAATCGAGACCTTCTCTCACAATTTTTTGCAAATTCACTTTTGAAGTGCAAACAAATTCGCAAAGAGCAAAATCTTCTGGAGAAACCTCATAAATACCGAGATTTTCCATTTTTTCAATATCGTTTGTAATGATGGATTTCAACAATTGAACAGGGTAAATGTCAAAAGGAAATACTTTTTCATACTGACCCGAAACCACAAAAGCTCTTTCTTCACCATTTAAATTCGTGTCCAGGTTATAGCTTTTAGATTTTGGCATCAACCAGCTTGGGTAGGCCCTAGAAGCGGAAAAACTATTGAAACCAGGACTAAGCCATCCATCTGTAAGGAAGAATTTATGTCTGTTACCTTCGGGGATAACGGATAGTTGGTGATGATAAAATCCTAAAAAACCGTCTACATCAACTTGATCTCCCGTAAGAACGTTTCCGGAAATGATACGACTGTTATCATCAATAGCTTTATCGTTAATAATACTATTTATAGAAGCACCTGATATCGTTTTGAAATACTTTCTATCGGAAATGTTGCTTCCACCTACCGCAATGATTTTACTCACATCATATGCACCTGTTAATGCATATCTTCCAATGACTAAAACATCTTGAGGATTAATATACCAAACCACTTCGCCTTTGTTCAACGTGTCAATTTCGTGTATTTGAACTCCTACATTTCCCGCAGGGTGAGGTCCAGAAACCTCGTTGATGACGACATTAGATGCCTCCGTAAAAACTTCATCAGCATTTGATCTGAGCTGTAAGTTTACATCTCCGTTAGTAAGCTTACTTACTATTTCCAAACCGGCATTAAACTCTGCTGACTTCCCCCTCATGATGAAATCATAATCTGGAGCTAGAGGATGTGAATCAAATCCAGAAATAAAAATTGATTTTGGCGAATCATTAGGAAGTGCAACAATATCAATGGGTCGCATTCTAAAAAAGGGCCATAAACCTGCAGACATTAATTCAGATTTAATCTCTTCAGAACTTGACTTGGCTAAATCTTTAGGATTAAGGTTGAGCTGTTCCATTTTACCGTCTGGTTCGATAGTTACAGCTAGTATTCTTCTTTTTTCTCCTCTAATAATTTCATTTATTTTACCACTGACAGGAGATACATAATTTATTTGGTCATTGTATTTATCACAGAATACAGGTGAACCACATTTTACCAAATCTCCTTCTTTAACTAACATCTTTGGTACTAAACCAGAAAAGTCTGTTGGTTTTAATGCAATAAGCTTCGGATGATTAGAATCAGCTAATATTTTATCAGCTTCGCCTTTTAAGTTAATATCAAGGCCTTTTCTTACAGATATTTTCATAAATGATGAAAAATTTTTACGAGCCAAATTTATAAATTTGTGTTATTTTGATGCATTGTGTAAAATATTATTATGCTACTTTTTGCAATTTAGAATGATTATAAATAAAGAGAAAAATTACATTAAAATTTTAATCCCTTTTTGTGCTGTTATTTTCTTACAAAAATGTGTTATAAATAGTAATTTAAATCAACCCAAATCTAACGACTATTATACTGTTGAAACAGATACAATAAGTGATGAATTTGTTGTAAATGAAGAAGAATTAAACTTATACCATCAAAACATAATAAATCCAAAAATTAAGAGTATACAATTGAGCTCTGAAAAATTAAAGCTAGTCGAGCCTTGTTATTATCTAAATAGTGGACAAAAAATAAATATTGATTTTGACTTTTTAGAACCCGATCCTCATCCCCTTCAATATGAACTTATTCATTGTGACATGAACTGGGCTAAGAGTGATTTAATGGTGATGGAGTATTTAAATGGATTTGATGTTAATTATATTGAAGATGTGATGTTATCACACGGAACTCAAGAGCAATACGTACATTATCACTTTAAACTACCAAATGAAAATGTACAGTTTCTGAAATCTGGAAATTACTGTCTAAATATTTTTCATGAGAATGACAACAATCATCCATTAGTAAGACTTCGATTTTACGTAAGTGAGGAATCTGCAAAAGCTTCCCTAAATATTACAAGAACGTCAAATGCCGAACAACGGAATTATATGCAAGCTGTAGAAATACATTGTAATTACAACTATAATTCTATTAACGATCCATTTGAAAATTTAATTATTAACATACAACAAAATCATCAAGAGTATGATGAACTATGGCTTTTTGAACCCAACTTTGTAAGAGACGATAAAATTACATTTTTGACGAATGAAGATCGAGTTTTTAATGGAGGGAACGAATTTCGATTTTTTGACATGAGTAACCTCATTACTGGAGGTCAAAATACATCTAATGTTTTTCTTGACGAGAATGGTTACCAAGTAAAATTAAGACCTGAGACAAAAAGAACATACAGACAATATCTTGAGTACAAAGACTTTAATGGAAAGTTTGTCATACAATCGCATCAAACGGACATGGCAGCTACTCAAGCTGAATACGCGACAGTGCTATTTGAACTACCAATGAAGAAAATCAAAGGGGATATTTATTTATTTGGCCAATTCACAAACTGGGGAGTACATGATGAATTTTTAATGAAATATGATTCTGTAGCACAGAAATACTATAATAAAGTAAACTTAAAACAAGGTTATTACAATTACATTTATATCAATAAAGCTGGTGATAAAATAGATGCCAGAAAAATGGAAGGTTCACATTTTGATGCTAATAATGAATATATCATTAAAGTATATTACAGAGATCCTCTAGGGCTTTACGATAGGCTACTTCATTATCAAGTCTACGATAAAAACACTTAATCTATTCTACTTGTTTTTTTCTTGTACTTCACTCCTCTTTCTTCAAGATAATTAAAGAAATAATCATAACAGGATTTATCAGAACCAACTAATTCAGGAGGTAAAATTCCCTTTTTAGTGATCAACCCATCTAAAAACATGTTTACGGCAGCAGTAGCGGTATATCCAGTGGTTCTAGCCATGGATGAAGTTTTAGTTTCATGATCAAATTCGTCATATAAATCAAATGAAATATTTTCCCTTTGTTTTGTGGCTTTATTTACCCCTTCGATAGTCACTCTCATTACGGTTAACTCCTCTTCATTTTCATTTAATTTCCATTCTTTAAATAAAATTTTTGAAGTCAAATCTAAAGCAGATTGCCCATTTTCAAAGATGGGGTCCTCATGGAAAAATCCACTTTCTTTTAATACACGGATATACTCTACATGCCCTGGATAACGTAATGTTTTTTCCTTCATATTTTTAATATGTGGCATAGTATGAATAATGGATCTAAGGCCATCGGAATTAAAAGATTCTAATGTACCTACCTTATCAAATTCTACAAATTCACAATCTGTTAAAGGAGGTCTTACAATAAGTTTGCCATTTTCAATATATCTTGCGGGTCTTGTGTACTCCTCTATCACATCAACTGGAGAAAAAGGTGCTTTATAGCAAAAAGGCCACTTTTTAACTTTAGGCAAACCTCCCACTAAACATTCAAAAAAGTCTAAATCGTGAGTCTCATTATAATACCCTAAAATCACATTATCCATCCCAGGGGCTACTCCACAATCTACTATAGCTGTTACATTGTTATCCAATGCCAATTGATTTAATTCCAACGCGTTTTCCGGAAAAAATGAAATGTCAACGGTATTTTTACCTTGTAAGATGATATTCTTAAGGGTTTCAAAACCTAAAAATCCGGGTACGGCTGAAAGTACTACATCTGCGTCTTTAATTTTAAATGCTAAATCTGTTGTTTCAGTAACGTCCAACATTTCAGTCTTTAATGATGGTTCTTTTAATGCAACTTTTGATAAAACCTCTGAACTAATATCAGAAATAGTTACTTGGTGTTTTTTAGCTAAATCTATGGCCATAGCACTGCCTACCATACCGGCACCCAAAACATAAATATTACTCATAAAATTAAATTAAAGCCCCGGAAGATAAACCCAGGAAATGAAACTGTAATTAAAAAGAATCAAATTCATAAATCGAAATCAAAAGTAAAAATTAAACTATCGTGAAATGAAAAAATGAAAAAAATAAAACTAAAATAATAAGATAACCAAGTGACCAGTTAAACATATTCACTTGAGTGTTTCGATACGATAAAATAAATTGAATAATTAAAGCAACAATAAACCAATCTCTGTAATTTGAAAATGGAACTATGATTTATTTGAATTCCCAAAAATCTAATAATGGAGCAACGGGTTCAATATATATATCTATAAAGACCATAAGAAGTGATGAAAAAATGATGATTAACCAACCATTTGAAAATATCCTTTTAATTAGGGCTTGAGAAATTAGAGCCAACAACAACCAATTACAACCTATTATGAGAGATACTTCGAATAACTTAACACCCAAGGATCTCCCATAGCTGTAATCACCAAATAAAATTTGATAATTTACCCCTAAAAATTCAGCAGTGTAACCAATCACAAAAATAGATGCAAATAAGAATACATCCTTATTGGTCAAATTAGATCTATAACAAAATAAAAATAACGGTATTAAAATAGAAACAGATGAGGTTCTCAAAAAGAAAGTGGATTCTAAAAAATAGATTCCAATAATACCAGCTAGATGAATAACTGAAATAAAAATTAAATCAACATATAATCTGTTTTTAACTTTCATTTTTTATGATCAATTTGGCTGTATTATATCCCGACTTTGCTGCCAATGGTATACCACCACCTGGTCTTACCGTTCCACCGACATAATACAATTTTCTCCATTTTTTATCTCTATTTTTCTTTCTATTAATTATAGAAGAAAATGTATTTTGATTTTCACCATACAAAGAACCATAATAAGAGCCTGTCCTGTTTTGTACATCAATTGGAGTTAGCATTTCCTCCACGGCTATTAAAGGCTCAATATTTATTTTCAGAAAAGTGGAAATTTTTAAAATAACCAATTCCCTTAGATTTTTTACAGTGTCAGCATTCATAGATTTTACATCGGCAGGTAAATTAATCATCACAAACCAATTCTCACACCCTGAAGGAGCATGAGATTTTTCCATTTTGCTAGATATGTTAATATATATGGTAGGATCAGAAATTAATTTCTTTTTAAAAATTTCTTCAAACTCATTTTTATAATCTTCTGTAAAAAGAATGTTATGTAATTCTAGTGATGGAAATTCCTTCTTTATTCCCCAATAAAACACCAGGCATGATGTAGATAAGTTTTTGTATTTCACATTAATTTTTCTTCCCAATAACTTTTGAGTCGTAAAAAAGTCAACATTTGACAGTAATACATCAGCATTAATCCTTTCATTTTCAGTATCGATGAAAAACTTTTTTTTTCGATAGTTAATGTTCTCCACCTTAGAATTCGTCTTTATATTCACACCCAACTCGAGACATAGTTTTTTTAGTGCTGACGGTATACTGTAAATACCTTGGTGAGGAAAATAGGCACCTTTAATCATTTCCACTACCCCTAATTGGTTCATAAAAGCTGGGGTTTCATAGGGAGATGAACCTGTGTAAGTGGCAAATCGATTTAAAATCATCTCTACCTTATCATTTGAAATATGTTTTTTATTATATGCAGACATGGAAGTAGAAAGATCTGAAATAGAAGACTTTTTCACCCATTTGAGAGCACCACTTAAAAACGCCTTATTAAAACCTATATTATTCTCAAGAAAGGTCTTGCTAGAAATAGCATATATATCATCCCATTTCCTCATGAAACCTAAAAACTTTTTTTTAGCTAATCCCACTTTTTCAAATTCTTCTGCAGTATCAACTAAATCTGATTTTACATCTAAATGATCTTGGTCTGAAAAAAAATATCGCGTGACTGTGGATAATTTCCTGTAAGTGTAGTAATCTCTAGGATTTTTTAAACAAAATGTAAAGACTTCATCTATCCATTCAGGCAATGTAAGCAAGCTTGGCCCCATATCAAAAACGAATCCATCTTTTTCAAGCACATTTGCCTTGCCTCCTACCCTTTCATTTTGTTCTAAAATAGTCACGTCAAAACCAGAAAAGGAAAGAACAGCAGCAGCAGATAACCCCCCTATTCCTGCTCCAATTACAACCGCTTTTTTCTTTACTTGATACACGTATACTCAAACAATACGTAAATAGAATAAATATTTTTCTTTTCCTAAAATATTTTTTAAGATTGTTTATCTATTCTTCTTAAATTTGAGTTATGTACGGTATGGTAAATAAAGCTATTCAAGATCTGGTCACAAATAATTTTGGAGAAGATAAGTGGATAGCCATGAAAGAGAAAGTAGGCTTCGAAGATGATTTTTTCATTTCAATGCAATCCTACCCAGATAAGCTAACCTATGATTTAGTGGGTGCTGCATCAGAAATTTTAGGTATCAGTGCCGGAGATGTATTAGAGGCTTTTGGAGAATATTGGATTCTTTACACCGCTGATGAAGGATACGGCCAACTACTCAACCTATCCGGTTCAGACTTGAAAGAATTTTTGGGAAATTTAAATATGCTGCATGACCGAATAACGAACATCATGCCTGATTTGGAACCCCCAAAGTTCACAGTGAAAGAAGTAGATGAAAACAAAGTAGAATTGATTTATGAATCAGAACGTGAAGGTCTTGCATCTATGGTAGTTGGTTTGTTAAAAGGGCTTGGAAAACGATTTAATAAGGACTGTTCAATTGAACAAATAGGACATAAAAGCAAAGATGGTAAAGATACTTTTCTTGTTAGCTGGTAATTCTAATATATGATTCCTAAGGAACTTCATTTTTTAAATCAACTTAAAAATACAACCTTACCCTTTGTTCTAGTTATGGATTCCACCGGTTTAATTAAAACTTCTGGTTTAAGCTTGGACAAATTAGTTAGTGAGAATTTAGAAGGTAAATCCTTTTTAGACATGACCTCATTAGTTCAACCAGATGAGTTTCAATCCATTTTATCATTAAAACCAAATAGTTTAGTTAAATTTAATTTTAACGGAGTTGGAGTCAGTATTAAAGCATCTGTGGATTTTAATCACGACAAAGATCATATCATTCTTTTTTGCACCCCTTCATTTAACTCTAAATACCCTCTGAATTCTACCCATTTAACCATCAATGATTTCTCAGACTCATCCATAATGGCTGAGTATATTTTTCTAATGGAAACAACCAATAGGTCTATGATGGAAGCATATCAATCCATAGGAAGTATTAACAAAAAAAATAAAGCTTTAGAGGAATCAAAAAAATCACTTGAAGATTTAAACAAAAACCTTGAAAAAATTGTAGATGAAAGAACATCGGAGGCAAGGGCAATTAATTCAAATTTAAAAAGCAGAAATAAAGAACTCTATAAAATGTCGTTATTTCCTGCTCATAATCCAAATCCTGTAATTGAGTTGGATATGGACATGAATGTAGTTTTTAAAAATGAAGCTTGTGAAAAATTTAAGGGAATTAAACAATTATCTCTAGGTAATCACCCAGAACAAGATAAATACAACTACATCTTAAAAGAAACCATTAAGAACAAAAAAGATGGAAAGCACTCTATCCCAGAAGGGTTTAGAATTGATGGAAAACATTTTGCTTTTAACGTATATATAGATAACAAACATCAATTTATACGGATTTATTTAACTGATGTAACTGAAAGTATTCAACTACAAGAAGAATTAAAAAAACAACGGGACGAAATTTTTGAAAGCCTAAATTATGCCAAGATCATACAGCAATCCATTCTCCCAAGCGAAGATGTTTTCTATGATTTTTTTGACAGCCAATTTTTCTTATACAAACCAAGAGATGTAGTAAGTGGTGATTTTTACTGGGCGTCCCCCAATAATGGAACGTTATTTTTTGCACTTTGTGACTGCACAGGACACGGGGTACCGGGCTCTCTTTTAAGCATGATTGGATATGATGCACTGAACTATATAAATAGCTTGGAAGGAATCAATGGAAGTGCTGAATTCATGAACAAATTAAACGAGTTTTTTATTCAATCGAGAGTTAAAGGTAGAATGCGATTTAATGACACCATGGATATGATTATGTTCATGTATGAGCCAGAAACCAAAAAGTTTTGCTTTTCCGGTTCTAAACAGAAGGTGATGATATTAAGAAATGGAGAAATTTTAGAATATGACACCGACCATTTGAATCTTGGAGACGATTTTGGAGTAGTAAATGCCAGCTTCAACAAAGAGGTCTTGACATTACAAAAAAACGACATCATATATCTTTTTACAGATGGATATGTTGATCAATTTGGTGGCCCACTAGGGAAAAAATTAAAGTACCCTAAATTTAGAAAACTGCTATTAGAGATACATCAGAAGCCTCTCAATCAACAAAAAAGATTACTTGAAAATTTTCTAGAAAATTGGAGAAACGAATATAAAGAAGATCCATTCCATCAACTTGACGATGTTAGTGTAATTGGATTTAAAGTTTAATAACTAGCAGCATAATCATCGCCTCTTTTATCTGCACCTGCGTATAAAGAATCTAATTTCACCAATATCGCATCTACTCTATTCATGGAAGAAACAAAGCGGACTTCATGTCCTTTTTTTTGTAATGATAAAATCAGACTATCATCATTTTTAAAATCATCTTCCATTTTAATATAATCAGGTTTCCATTGATGGTGAAACCTTGGAGCATTCACTGCAGTTTGAATATCCATTTTATACTCAATGACATTTAATATGGTTTGGAAAACAGCAGTAATTATTGATGATCCTCCGGGTGATCCCAAAACCATATGTAAACTATCATTTTTCTCTACAATAGTGGGTGTCATAGAGCTTAACATCCTCTTATTTGGAGAAATGGCGTTTGCTTCTCCTCCAATCAAACCATATAAATTTGGATATCCAGGTTTTATGCTGAAATCATCCATTTCATTGTTTAATAAAAAACCACCATTTTTCACCATTACACCACTACCAAATGATCCATTTAAAGTGGTGGTAATGGATACAGCATTTCCATCTTCATCAACTATGGAAAAATGAGTAGTTTCATCGCTTTCTAAGAAATCAAAATCCCCAGGGTGTAATGAGTCATCAGATGTTGCCATATTTATTTTAAAATCGTCCATTCTACTATTTAAATAAGAAGTATTCATCAATGATTCTACTGGTATGTTGTAGAAATCAGGATCACCTAAATAGGCTGAACGATCAGCAAATGCTCTTTTTTCAATTTCACACAAAAGGTGCACCGCATTTTCAGAATGAAATTCAAAATCCTTCATCTCAAAGTTAGAGGTCATATTCATCATCTGTGCTAAAGCTATTCCACCACTTGATGGAGGTCCCATAGAAATAATGTTATAATCTTTATAAGGGAAAACAACTGGATCTCTCCAAACACTTGCATAGTTTGATAGATCATCATAGCTTATCAAACCATGATTATTCTTCATTTCCTTAACTATTTTATCCGCCACAGCTCCACTGTAAAATCCGTCTCTTTTAAAATCTCTAATGGCTTCTAGTGTTTGTGCTAAATCAGGCAAAAAAAGCGTATCACCTTCGGAATAGTTTATTTTATAATAAGGATTATATGTGCTATCAATTACTTTATATTTTGTGAAAAAAGTTAATTTTTCTGCCTCCTTAGAAGTTAGCATAAAACCATTATTAGCTAGATCAATAGCGGGTTGAAGCAGGGTTTCCCATTTTAACCTACCCAATGAATCATGTATTTCTACCATTCCATCCACTGTACCAGGAACTCCTGATGCTAAGTGACCTTTAAGACTTAAATTTTCAATTACATTTCCAGCGCTATCTAAATACATATCACGGTAAGATTTATTTGGTGCTTTTTCTCTGAAATCTAAAGATGCAAGTTCGCCCTGATTTGATCTATAAACAAAAAAACCACCACCACCAATATTTCCAGCGCTTGGATAAACCACAGCTAATGCGAATTGTACGGCAACAGCTGCGTCCACTGCATTTCCTCCTTGTTTTAAAATTTCGAGACCTACCTTACTTGCTAATGGATGAGCAGATACAACCATTGCATGTTTACTGTGTTCTTTTGAAGAACTACAAGATTGGAAAATGAAAATATAAGCACAAAAAAAAGAGGTTATATAATACCTAATTAATGATGATTTTCTTAAATACGGAACCATTTCTATGTGTAAAATTAATGAAATAAGTTCCATTAGGCAGATCTAAATTAATTTCGTTTGATAGGGATAATACTTTGGGTTTGTTCACTAAAAGACCTCTAGAATCATATACTGTATACGAAATTGGTAAATTATGAGAACTATTTATCTGAATATTCCCTTTTGATGGGTTTGGATAAATATCTATGAAATTAGAACTTTCAGTTTCCATATTAGAAAGCAAACCTACAAAGGCGGAATCTACAATCTGACAGCCATTATCATCTGTTATCGTAACAGGGTAATATCCGTTGGTTAGATAAATAACCATAGAGTCATTTAAAAATGGTAGATGATCCCAGACATAATTATATGGAGTTGTCCCCCCCTGTACAACCGCAATTGCAATACCATCAAGATAGCCACTATCGGTAGCTGGAGTTACATCAAAAGTTAAGGTTAAGGGATCTGGTTCAGATATTTGCAATATGACCGTATCCGAATAACAGTTGTTACTGTCAATAGTATATACTTGATAAAAACCAGGACTAAGTTGAGTTAACACGGAGTCAGCATAAATTACACCATTAAGAACCGTATTGTAGGGGATATTCCCTGAAAATGAATCTATTCGTATTTCACCATTAGCTTCTCCATGACACAATACATTGTTAACTGAAGGTGAAAAAGTAACTGGATCTACATTTTGTATGTTAAAAAATAAAGAGTCTGTACAATTCATGTTATATACTTCTACTGCATATTGACCTGGAGTTAACTGATCATTTATCAATTGGGAAGTACCATTAGACCAAGAACATCCTGTACTGGAAGGAAAGGAAGGTATTAGCGTTATGGAAGCATCATCAAGGTATGAACAACTAGGACTAGTTACAAAAGAGCTATCAATTACTGGTATACCATCATTGATGTAAATAGAATCAGTAACTATACAACCATCTGGATGATGTATGTCCACCGTATGCATTCCCTGTGGAAGTTGGGTAGCATGTTTGATTAAGGAACCATTAGACCAATTATAAGTACAAGTACTAAATTGACATACACAACCCGTACTTGAAATGGTAGCAGTACCAATAGAATCACCAGGGCAAATATTGTGCGATATGTTTCCAAAAGCTATACCATATGGATCAATTAGTTGAAAATTATGTAGTTCAACACAATTGTTTGTATCTGTTAGATAGACTACATAATTTCCAGCCTGAATACTAGTTAGTGAATCCAAAATACTTCCATCCGACCACAGTATAGTATTAGTTGAGGGAGCAAAACTAGAAAGTATAATTTTACCATCAGCAAAACCATTACAGCTTGGTTGCTCAATAATATGGCTATTTAGAATAGTATTATTAGAGCAAGATACCAATTGATTTGAATAGTGACCATCATAATTTGTTCCCATGTAAGATGAAAAAGCCAAACCTCTATGCGGAACGGCATAACTTGATTGTATAGATGTCATTCTAAATCCATTCCATGCACTTGGATTTAAGCTATCTAACTTATACACGTACACAATTTCCAGTACACCATCATTATTTAAATCATCAATTAAAGGAGTACACCCTAGGTTAACGCCAGATTCTAACGAACTTATATTGTTTACACTAGTATTTTGAAAATCTATTAATTTGAGTTGGTGTTTAAAGGAACCTGAAATTTCGTTTACACTACAAAGCACTTCATCTCTACCATCGCCGTTAGCATCAAAAGCTGAAGAAGAAGAAAAATGCATATCTCCTAGACTATCAATCCAAGTTACGTGACCAGTGGCGCCATCAATCATCATTTGGTAATAATCAAAATATGTAGGTGTTGATCCTCTATACATAACGGTAAATACGTCGGGTATTAAATCACCACCCGTAAAATTACCTATTGTGGGTGCAGCACTTGATTCTTTGTTAGGAAAATGATTATCCCAGAGACGAACGAAATTAAATCCATCAAATGCACTAATACTTCCTCCGAAAGACTGGACAATGATGTCAGAAATGCCATCATTGGTCAAATCTGCTAATGAAGCGGGAGCAATAAATCCTTTAGTGGAATCCGATTGAAGTAAGATGGCATTATTAGCCAATGTGTTATTCATGATGTCAGTAATGGTAGTAATGTAAAATCCACCACCATGATTTTCTCCACCTGTACCAAACGCTACCATCGACGTTGCCCCTCCTAACCTATCATAAACTACAGGCGAACAATATATTTCAGCGCTATCAGGAGAAACTGCTTGAGCTAATTTCGATCCTGTGGAACCATCTATTATCATCAAATGTCCTGGTGGTCGAGGGTCAAATTGGGTAGCTTGGTGGTCTCCACCGTTGGTAACTAAAATCTCTTCTAGGTTATCACCCGTCATATCTGGTATTAACTGTGAAGAATAAAAATTATAATAGCCAGAGTCTGCCGGTGGATGAGTTAAAAAATGCGGATAAAACTCCCAGATAAGTGAACCATCAACTCCATTTATTGCCAATAATTGTGCATCTCTTCCTCCAATGATCACATCTTTAATAGCATCATTATTTACATCTAAAAACTGAGCACTTGAAAAGATTTCATCACGGGTTGGCGTAGTCCAAAGGATATGACCGTTTGCTCCATTAATAGCTACAACACCGTGGTTGCTGTAAGTAGAATCAGTACCTGAACCAATTACCACATCTTTAATTCCATCGTTATTTAAGTCTACGGATCTAGGAGATGAAAGAACAGAAACGGAATCAATAGTATTGGTCCAGTTAAGTTGAGCGATTGGTCTTAAATGAAAACAACTTAGATATAGAAAGATTACTAAAAGAACCTTACCACTGAAATCGAATAGTTTATTAAACATAAATTAACTTTGGGTATACAAAAATATGTCCGA